>NZ_JAYEZM010000003.1:0-98042 GCF_037031205.1 Natronomonas amylolytica
GGTTGCGTGGCGGCTTCGCCGCCACGTTTTAAGGCCGCGGCGGAGCCGCGGCCCACTCGGCAAAAACATGGGGAAAATATGCGCGAGCGGTTCCAGCCGCCTCCCTTCGGTCGGCGTTAGTCCCCGCTCGCTACCGGACGCTCGCTTCGCTCGCGTCCGGGGTGGTTCGAAAGGCGCGGAGCGCCTTTCGTCATGCCAAAAGAGCGCGCCGCGCTCTTTTGAGCAAACCGCCTCGGGGGCCTTCGGAGAAGGCCCCACTCGGCGGATGCTAGTCGCCATGGGGAGACGGCTTCGCTTCAGTTCATACCTAAGGAATCAGCCGTTCCAAGCTTGTTGCCAAAACCCCTCTCAGGACAGGTCGTCGGGGTCGGCCTTCAGGAACTCGCGGGCGATGACCGTCGCGTAGCTTCCCTTGGGAAGGGAAAACGAGAGCGTGAGCGGGTCCTGCGCGATATCGAGGTCGGTCGTCACGCGAATCGCACGGTGGGTACCGGTCGAGTCGAACTCGCCGGGCAGCGAGAAGTCGTCGGGGTCGATGTCGAGGTCGTCGAGCACGCCGTGGGCGATGTCGGCTGGTTCGCCGTCGCCGAACTCGGTGTCGGTGCCGACGAGCGGCGCGGTGACGAACGCGCGGCCGCGCTCGCAATGGCGGGCGACGGTGTCGACGCGCCCCTCGTCGACGGTCTGGGCGCGGTCGGGGTCCGGCAGGCCGGCGTCGTCGGCGAAACAGACCACGTCGCCGGCGACGGGCCGGCCGAAGGGGAGGCCCCGCTCCAGTCGCTCCGAGAGGATGCGGTTGAAGGCATAGGACTGGGCGGCGTTGACGAACATTCGCTGGAGGTTCGTCGGCAGGCGTTCCAAGGCCTCTCGGTAGTCCTCGTCGGTTTCGGCGCCCTCCGCGAGGCGGGCGGCGATGGCGCGCTCGAAGCGGAGACGCCCCGGCAGTTCGTCGAGGGCGGCCTGCCAGTCGCGCGTCTCGCCGATTTTCTCCCGGGCCTCGCGGGTGTTCTCGGGTTCGCGCTCGCTGGATTCACAGACGTACCGGACCGCCGCCGACTCCCAGTCGCCGCGGACGATATCGAGGCCGACGCGGTGGGTGATGGGCCGTTTCGACCCGAAGCGCTGCTGGCCGAAGTAGTTCGGAACGGCCACCTCGTCGGCGCGGCCGTCGAAATCCGCGGCGAACTCGCGGAGTTCGTCGGCGACTACCTCGGCGTTCTCGGGCCGTTCGGCGTCGCGGACGACCACGTCGAAGTCGTTGCCCGCGAGGTCGCCGAAGAGGACGGGCCGGCCCGCTCGGCCGAGAATCTCGATATCGGCGTTGCCGAGGTCCGGCAGTTCCGTACGGTCGGGCAGTTTCACCGAGAACAGCTGTGTCGTAATCGCGTGTTTGTCCTTCGTGCCGGCCCACGAGACGCGCTCGCGGCTGATTCCGAGTTCGTTCGACAGCGTCGAGGCGAAGTCGTTGGTGTCCCACCCGGAGAGTCTCGCCCGAAAGACGAGATGCGGGTACGACCCGCTATCGGCGTCGACGGGATGGACATCGACGTCGAAGGATTCCCGCTCGCGGACCCGGAAGTCCTCGGGGCGGGCGCGCAGGCGGCCGCCGGTGCCGTCGGCCTCGCTGACGTAGTAGTCGATGCCGACGGCCCGCTCGACGGGGTGGGACTCGCGCATACCACCGGCTGGGCGCCGCTGTGCAAAGCGTCTTACGAGACGGACGTTAGAAGGAGGGAACGAGGGGTGCCGTTACCTCGTCGGCGTCGTAACGTTTCCGCTGGCCGCCGTCGGCGCGGACCGTGTCGGTGGACGTTTGTCGAGGCATCTCCGGCACCATCGGTTCGATTTCGTCGGATGTCATCTATCCACCCGTACCAACTCATCATCCTTAAACCTCATGATTGTTAGTGCAGTTCCGGCAAGTGCTGCCGGTCGCGCCGCTATCGAGGCCCGGTCCGCGACGAGGGTTTATAAACGAAGCCGGGACCAGCGACGGTATGTCGCCGCCCGACGCCGACCGCGAATCCCTCGGTCGCCGCCTCGATGCCGTCGAACGCGCCCTCGCCGAGGACGAACCGGTCGACCGAACCGACGAAATCGCCGAACTCGAATCCCGCATCGCGGAACTGGAAGCGGCCGTCGAGGCGCTCCGCGGCTACGTCGGGTCGGTCCGTTCGGTCAACGGGGACGTCGAACGTCGCGCCGACCGCGCCCTCCGGAAGGCCGAGGCGCTGGAACGGACCGTTGCTGCCGGCGAGCAGGAGCGCGAGGCGTCGGAGACGGCGGCCGACCCCTCCGACGACGAGGACGAGAAACCACTCCTCGAACGCCTGCGGCCGTGATTCGCGTCGTGCTGGCGGTCCTGCTTGGGTCGGCTCTTCTCGGCGCCAGCCTGCCGGCCGCCGAACGGGCCGAACGGGACCGCAACGCCGCGCTCGCGACGGACGAACTGGACGCGCTCGCAACCGAGGCCGAACTGCTCGCGGCCCGCAACGACCCGGTCGAGGTCGGCCGCTCGCCGGCCACGACGACGGTCACGCTCCGCCCGCCGAATCCGACCCTCACCGACGGCGGTCGCATTCACGTCGCCGACGGTCGACTGGTCTGGATGCCACGAACGGGGCCGAACCGCACGGTCCGAAACGAGATTCCGATACGTGTCGCTGCGCCGCTCCGCATCGAGGAGTCGACGACTCTCCAGCTGTCGCTGTACCGAATCGACGGCGAGTCGGTCGTCCGTGTTCGGCGCGCGAAGGTTGAAAAGGGAGGCCGCGGCCAACCGCCCCATGCTGGAGAGCCTGCTCGGTTCGGCTGACGACTGCGGCTGTGTGCCGGCCGTCGAGGACGACCGCCTCCACGTCGACAGCGACGACTGCGCCGGGGAGGGCCGCCTTGCCGAGGAACCGGCCTGCCGTGGGACCGTCGTCGCGGCGCTGGAAGACCGGGACGTAACGGCCGTACGCACCCGCGCGGCGGGCTTCGAGCGCGCCTACGAGGACGAGGCCGCGGCCCTGCTCGTGGCCGCCGGCCGCTTTGCCGAGTCGGCCGCGTTCCACGACGCCGACCTCGCGACACGGGGCCGAAAGGACCCGCTCGGTGCGGCCCGAGTCGCTTCGGGCCGGGGCGAGCCGCTGGCGCGCATCGCCGCCGAGACTGGCCTCGCGGCGTTTCTCGGCGCCGACTACGAGACGGCGCTTCGGCCGAGCGTCGGCCCGACGGTCGCCCGCTCGCGGGTGGCGACCCGGCCGCCGGCCGACGCGACGCTGGCCGAACGCTACGAACTCGATACGGGCGCAGTCGTCCGCCACTACGCCGGCGAAGGCCTGCCGACCTACCACCTCACGCCCGCCGAACACCGACTCGATGCCGAGGCGACGGCGACGCTTTCGGCGGCCTACGAGCGCCTCGCGGAGGGCCGCGTCAGCGGTGGCGAGCGAGCGCCCGGGCGCGCCGTCAGGGCTGTCGCCGACCCCGGACAGCCCGTCGAAACGCTGGCAGCGGCCCTCGAAAAGCACACGCGTGGCCTCGGTGCGCTGGAGGACTGCTTTGCCGATTCCGAGGTCACCGACGCGTTCGTCACCGCGCCGGTCGAGGACAACCGTATCCGAATCCGCCGGGACGGCGAGACGATGCGAACCAACGTCAGGCTGACTGCCGACGGTGCCGCCGCCCTCGCCTCCCGCTTCCGGCGGGCCAGCGGCCGGGCCTTCTCGAAGGCCAGCCCCACGCTGGATGCGACCGTCGATGCGGGCGGCAGACGGATTCGGGTCGCGGGCGTCACCGACCCCGTCAGCGACGGGGTCGGGTTTACGTTCCGCGCCCACGACGAGTCGGCCTTCAGACTGGCCGACCTCGTCGAGAACGGGACGCTCGATCCCGAACCGGCGGCCCTGCTGTCGGTCGCCGTCGAACGTGGCGCCGCGGTCCTCCTTGCTGGCGCTCGCGGTGCCGGCAAGACGACGCTACTCGGCGCCCTGCTGTGGGAACTGCCGACGCAGGTCCGGACTGTCGTCATCGAGGACACGCCCGAACTCCCGGTCGAGGAACTCCAGTCGACGGGCCGGGATGTCCAGCCGCTCCGGGTCGCGACCGGCGATGGGGCCTCCATTGCGCCGACGGAGGCTCTGCGGACCGCCCTCCGACTCGGGGACGGCGCGCTCGTCGTCGGCGAGGTTCGCGGCGAGGAGGCGCAGGTCCTCTACGAGGCGATGCGGGTCGGCGCGGCCGACGGCGCGGTTCTCGGCACGATTCACGGCGGCGGTGGCGAGTCCGTCCGCGAGCGGGTCGTCACCGACCTCGGAGTTCCCGAAACCGCATTCGCCGATACGGATTTCGTCGTCACGGTCGAGGCCTACGACGACGGCGACGGCCGGACCCGGCGACTCCGGGCGGTCGAGGCGGTCCAGCAGACCGACGACGGGGTCGACTTCGAGACGGTCGCCGACGACGGCGGCCTCCGTCTCGCTGACAGTTTTGCCATCGACGACCTCGCGGCGCCGAACGAGACGGCTGAAGACGTACGGACGGACATCGAGGCGCGGGCGGCGCAACTGGGCGGATGGACGTAGTCGCACGCCTCGCTCGCCCGTCGCCGCGGGAGACGGCGCCCGAATTCCTCGCCGAGGTCGCGCCGTTCCTCGACCGCGACCCCTCGGAACTGGCGGCCGCGGCCGACGTGGTCGGGGTCCTCGTGGCCGTCCCGGTCGCCGTCGTCGCGCTCGTGTTCGGCCGGCTGGAACTCCTGCTCGTCGCTGCCGGTCTCGGCGTCGGCGCTGTCGTCGCCGCTCGTGGGTGCGTCCTCGCGGTCGCCAACCTGCGTGCAAGCCGGGCGCTCGGAGCGGCGCCGACGCTCGTCGGGCGGGCGGTTCTACGCACCCGAATCGCACCCACGGCGGAGGGAGCGGCCGAATTCGCCGCGAAAACCGACGGCCTGCTCGGCGACAAACTCGCCGAACACGTCCGACGTGCGCGGGGCACGCCCCGCTCGGGGCTCGGCGCCTTCGCCGACGCGTGGCGCGAGCCGTTTCCCGCCCTCTATCGAGCGGTGACGCTGCTGGAGGCGGCCGCGAACGCGCCCGACAGCGAGCGTGACCGGGCGCTCGACCGGGCAATGGAGACCGTCCTCGACGGTGCCGAGGACCGTGCGGCCGAGGCTGCCGACGCTCTGCAGGGACCGACGACCGCCGTCTACGCGTTCGGCGTCCTCCTACCGCTGGCACTGGTGGCCGTCCTCCCGGCCGCCGGAGCGGCCGGCGTCGATGCCGCCCGCCCCGCCATCGTCGCCATCTACGATCTGCTGTTGCCGGCGGGCCTCTGCTGTGCGACGGGATGGCTGCTGGCGGCCCGCCCCGTCGCCTTCCCGCTGGTTCCGGTCGGCCGTGACCATCCCGCGGTGTCGGACCGTCGGTGGCCCCCCTTCGCGGCCGGCGCGACGGTCGCTGTCGGCGGCTGGCTCGTGGTCGGCGCCGTCCTGCCGTCGTGGACGCGCCCGCTCGCGGCCGCCGGGTTCGGCGTCGGAACGGTGCTCGTCGTTCGGTTCCGCCCGGTCGTCGCGGTCCGGCGGCGAGCCTCGCGATTCGACGACGGCCTGCCGGACGCCCTGTATCTGGTCGGCCGGCGGGTGGCAGACGGCGTGGCCGTCGAGCGCGCGGTCGCCGACGCGGCCGCCGACCTCGACGGCGTCGTCGGCGAGACGTTCACCGCGGCCGAAAGACGGGGACGACAACTTCGCGTGGGCGTCGAAACCGCCTTCGAAGGCGCGCTCGACGACATCCCGAGCAGACGTGGCGAGAGCGCGGCCCGACTGCTCGGACTGGCGGCGCGGGAGGGGCCGCCGGCGGGTCGCGCGCTCGTGGAGACCGCCGACCACCTCGACGCGCTCGGGCGGGTCGAAACGGAAGCGCGCCGCGACCTCGGGCGCGTCACCGCGACGCTCGGCAACACCGCGGCCTTCTTCGGCCCGCTGGTCGGCGGCGCGACGGTCGCGCTGGCCGACAGTATCGACGTCGATGCTGCCAGCGCCGGTACCGCCGTCGACGGAAGCGCCCCCGCGGCCGCCGCGCTCGGACCCGCAATCGGCGCCTACGTCCTCCTGACGGCAATCGTCTTGACGGCGCTAGCGACGGGCCTCTCCCGGGGACTCGACCGCGCGACGGTCGGCTATCGGGTCGGCATCGCCCTGCCGCTGGCGACGGCGACCTACCTCGCGGGCTTCGCCGCGACCGCCGCCACAGCCGGGGGTTTATAACCGAAAACGCGGCCAGCGGGCGTATGTTCGACGTTCCCGTCGACGCCTGGTACGTCTATCTCGGCCTCGCGGTCGTCAGCGGGGCCACCGTCTCACTCGCCGGCGCGATGCCCGCCGCCGCACCGCCCGACGCGAACGGCGCCGCCCGAACCGTCGATAGCGTCGCCGCCAGCCAGCACGCCTCGGTCGGCCGGCATCCGATGACGGACGCCGACGCGGTTCGCGTCGGTGCCGACACCCTGTCGCTTCGTGGACCGGGCGGGACGACCCACGCGGGCCTCGGCTACGGTCCCGTCGTGTTCGCGCCCGAGGGGACGCCGCTCGGGCGCGTCCTGCGTGGCGAACTGCCCGAGACGGTCTTCGACTCACCCGAGCACTTCGAGCGTGCGGTCGACGAGCGGCGGGTGGCCGACCCGACGTGGCACCGCACCGAGCGCCTGCTGGTCAGACGCGTCGTCTGGGAGGGAACCGATGTCGTCCTCGTCGGATAGGGCGTCGCCGTCCCCCGACAGGGCACAGGTCGAACCGCTGGCGGCGCTGGCGGCCGTCTTCGCGGTCGGCGTCGGGTTGAGCCTCTACGCCGGCGCCCTCGACGGGGCGCTTGCGGCACTCGACGACGACCGCGAGATGGCGCCGACGGCGGCCGACGCCTTCGTCGCAGAGGCCTCTTCGTTCGGGGTCGTCGACCCGCCGCTATCGACGGCCGCCGAGGCAGCCCGCCCGACGGGCTACCGCCTGAACGCGACGCTGTCGGTCGGTGAGCACCGATGGCAGGCAGGCCCACCGCGGCCACGGACTGCCGACTGCGTCGAACGCCGGGTGAGCGCCAGAACCGCACCGGGAACCGTCCGCCCCGGCCGACTGGAGGTGTGCGTGTGGCCCGCGGCGTGAGCACCGTCCTTGACGTCTCCGTCTGTCTCCTGCTGGTCGGTGCGGCGATGGCGACGCTGGCCGTCGGGATTCCGGCCGAGGGGCGTCACTCGGTCGATGGCACGCCGAATGCGGCGGATGACTCCGCTCGAAGGCTCGCGATGGTGACGGCGGGCGTTCCTGCCTCCCGAAACCGGACGGTACACGGGACACTTGCACAGCAGCTCGCGCAGGCGGCCGTGGCGAACGCGTCGCTCGATGGCGACCCGCTGGCGAACGATGACTACGCCGACGCGGTCGCCGCGGAAACCACCGCGACGACGGACCGACGCGTCGCGGTCACGGCGCGCTGGGAGCCCTACCCCGATGCGTCGCTTCGGGGAACGATGACCGCGGGCGAGACACCGCCGGCCGACGCGGACGTCGCGGTCACGAGACACGTCGTCGAAACGGGAATCGACGCCCCCGAGACGGCGCCGAGCTCGTTCCCGGAACTGGCGCGAGCCCTCGCAGTGGCGTACGTCGAGTGGCACTTCCCACCGGAACGGACGCGCGCCGCGCTGGTCGACGGTCGGACCGCGCCAGCGACGGCCGACCGGTATCGGGTGATGGCGAGGACACTTGAGGTGAACGTCGAGGCGGCGCTGACCGACGCGAACGCGCGGCGAGCGAACGACCGACTGGCGGCCGCGCTGGCCGAGCGCCTCGAAGCCGACCTTCGGGAGCGGTACGACACGCCGAGAGCGGCGGCCGAAGCGAGTTCACCCGACCGAGCGGTCGTCGTCGTTCGGCGGTGGGACGCATGAACGACCGTGCACGCGTCCCCTTCGCACTCGTGGGGGTGCTCCTGCTGGTCTCCAGTACGACGCTAACCGCCACCGTCGGCACGGAGGCGCCGACCGACCGGCCGTCGGTCGACCGGGTGATGGACGGTGCGACGGCCGAATCGGTGACCGCCCTCCGGGGGGCGGCCGACGAGGCGGCGACTGAGGCCGCTGCCTCCCCCGTCACGCGGCCGGCGAACACGACGGCCGGCCGGGCGCTGAACGATAGCCAGCCGTTTCGGGACGCGCTCCGGTTGCGGTTGTATCTGGCCGCTCGCGAGCGTCTCGCTCCGGTGGCCGTCGAACGCGGTGGCGTCACGGCGACGGCGTCGTTGCCGCCGGTCGAACCGACGACCGGCGGCTACCGCGAAGCCATCGAGCGCGTCACGGTCGAACGGGCCGGCGCCGACGAGGCGGCCCTGCGGGTGACCGTCGAGAACGTCACGCTAACGGCGACCCGGAACGGCCGACAGGTCGCGGAAACGGAGCGGTCGCCAACGTTCGTCGTCGCCAACCCCGCGCTGTTGCTCCACGACCGCACCGAACGCTTCGAGCGACGGGCGACCGCGCCGGTGACCGACGGCGGCGTCGCCCGCCGACTGACGGCGCGGCTCTACCCCATCGCGTGGACCCGGGGCTACGCCCAGCACGGCGGCGCGCCGATAGCCAACGTCGTCGGCACGCGCCACGTCGAACTGGCGACCAACGACGCGCTCGTGGCCGAACAGCGGGCGGTCTTCGGCGCCGCGGACCCCGACGGCCATCGGGGCGTTGCGGCCGCGGGCCGGCGCGTCGCGACGACCGACGCGCTGCTCGGAGCGGGCGGCGACAAGGCATGGGTCGACGCGGTACTGCGCGGGGCCGACGAGGTTCGACCGGCCGGTTCGGCGACTCGACCGGTCGGGACGTGGCGCGAGGAACCGCCGGCCGCGGAGGTTCCCGTCGGCGTCAACCGCTCGGCTGACCACGCCTACGCCGCGGTCGTCGGTATCGACGGCGGCGACGGACTGTCCCACCGTATCGACCGCGCACACACCGTCGAGGCACGCGTCGACGTTTCCGTCGACCGGCGAGGAGGGCACTCGTCCGGCAGGCGTTCGCCCGGCAGCGGCTGGACGCCCGTCGACGAACGGCGCGAAACGACCGTCTCGCTCGTCGCTACCGGTGGGGCGGCGGACGATAGGGCAGGCTGGAAGACACGGCGAACCCGGGGCTTCGACGCGACGGAAACGACGACCGTCACCCGGACGTGGCGCCGGGGGAACCGAACGCGGACGACCGTCGAAACGAGCGAGCGTCGATACCGTGTCACCGTCGCGGTCCGCGCCCGGACAGTCCCCATCGACGACGTTTCGAGCGGCCGCCTCGACGGCGCGCTGGCGGTCGCGACCGACCGGGCGACCGACGAGGCGTTTCGGGAATCGGGTGGCTTTCGAACGGCGGCACGAACGGCCGTCGCCGACGGGTGGGAGCCGACGACCGCGACGGCGACCGCCGAGCGGACGGTTTCGCTGGCCGACGCCAGAGGCGACCTCCGTCGACTCCGCGAGGCGACGCGCAACCACACCGTCCGACTGCCTGCGCCGGCGGTCGGCGCCGGACGGGCCAACCCGCCGGCTCGATTGCGTGAGAGTCTCGCCGACCGCCGCGAGGAACTGCTCGGCCCGTCGGCGCCGTCGGCTGTCGCGCGAGCGAGACGCGCCGTTCGGGCCGCGTACCTCGACGCGCTGGCGACCGAACTTGACGCCCGGGCCGCAGAGCAGGCCGAAACCAACGCCGGTATCGCGAACGCCCTCGGCGAGCGCCTGCCGGCCGACCGTCTCGACGGCGCGCTCGCGGCCCACCGTGCGGCCCGACGGCCCGACTCGCCCCATCTTGCGGACCCGGCAGGGAACCTCTCGCTTGCTGTCGACACCGGCCCCTCGTATCTCACGACGGGGCCGGTCGCCCGCGACCGAATCGGCGCCCGTGGCGGCGGCGAGGTGACGCCGCTCGCGACCCGGAACGTGAACGTCTTCACCTCGCCACACGACGGCGTCGCCCAATCCATCGTCGACCGCATCCCCTATCTCGGGGCCGACCGGGTCGCCCTCTCGACGGCCGCCTCGGCGCTTCGGGCCGCCGACGAAACGCCGGGAACGGATACGGCGACCCTCGACCGCGAGGTCGAATCGGCCACCGCCTACGTCCGTGGTGAACTCGTCGCCGCGATGGTCGACGAAGGGGTCTCGGAGACGGCCGCACGCGAGGCGCTGGAGACCGACGCCGGGACCGCCGAGGCCGCGCTGGCGTTGGCCAACGGAACGACCGCCGACCGCGCAGCGGTGACCGTCGCCGACAGCGAGGCCGAACGGGACCGACTCCGCGTCCGCCTGCGAACGACGCTCGACGAGGCGCTCACAGAGGAGGGCGCCCGCCCGCCGCGGAGCGCGACGACGCCGATTCCCGAAGACCTCCGCGCGGAGTACAGCGACGAACTCCAGACCATGACCTCGGATGCGCTCGAAGCCGAACTCGCCGAGCAGCGCGAGCGCGTCCTCGGCAAGCGCCTCGGCGCGCTGCCGGCGGGCCTGCCGGTCGCGCCGGTGCCGGGCTACTGGTATGCGACCGCCAACGTCTGGTACGTCGAGGCGGGCGGCCAGTACGAGCGGTTCGTCGTCCGGGCCGACCGCGGCGGGCCGGCGGGTGCCGTCGCCTACATCCGGGACGGCCGGACGGTCCGCGTCGGCCCACGGAACGTCCGACTCGGAACCGCCGAACGCGTTCCGGTTCGGGTCTCGACGGCCGTCGTGGTCGTGGTTCCGCCGGGGCCGCGCGGGGTCGGTGATACCGACGGCGTCGCCGACGAACGCTCCTCGGGGTGGCCGCCGTGACGGCCGAGGCTTCTTGGAACCGGGCGCGGAACTGGGGGTATGGACGCCGCAACCGCCCTCAAGTCGGCCGCCGCGGTCCTCCACCGGCCGGCGGACATCCTCCCGGCGTACTTCCTGACGCCGGCCGTCCCCGCGATTACGCGAGTCGTCGCGTTCTTCGGCCTCGCGTTCGCGTACCTGTATCTCGAAACGACGGGTCGACTCGCCCGCTTTCGCGCCGAACTGGCCGCCCGCGACCTCGAACCGCCGCCGGCCGCCGAAACGGACCCCGAGGCCTTCGACGCGTGGGTCCGGGAGGTGACCCCGCTCGTCGAGACGGTCGTCACGCCGACGACCGTCGCCATCCTCGCGGTGACGCTACTGGCGACGGTGGTCGTCTCCGTCGTCCTCGCGGCGGTCGCGGCGGCGGCCCAGCTTTCGGCCAGCCACGCGCGACTGCGCTCGGAGCGGGGCACGACGGCCGCCCTCCGCGGCGCCCGCCGCCACTGGCTGTCGATACTCGGTCTTCGCGTGCTGGAGACCGCCCTGTGGCTGCTGGTGCTTGCCGGCGTCGGCCTCGTGGTAGGCGTCGTCTCGCTGGTCTCGACGCTGGTGGCCGCACTGGTCGTACTCGCGGCCATCCCGATGACCGTCGGGTTGCTCGTCGTCATCCGTCTCACCTTCGTCTTCGCGACCGTGGCGGTCGTCGTCGACGACGCGTCGTTCGGCGACGGCGTCCGGGGGGCTATCGGGTTTCTCACCACGAACCCGATGGCGGCGGGCGCGTACGCCCTCATCGCCCTCGGTGGCCTGCTGGCGCTGGGTGCGGTCGCCGGGGCGTTGGCGGTCGGCGGCGCCGGCGCCCTCGTCGGCGTGCTCGGCTTCGTCCTGCTGTCGCCGGGGCTGGACCTCGTGAAAACCGGCTTCTACGGGGACTACCGGGGGACGGTCGACCCGCCGTCGGTGCCCGAAGCGCCGACGAGCCAGCGGCTGAAGGCCGGTCTCTACCGCGGTGTCGGCGAGATGTTCGCCTTCGTTCGGCGCCATCCGCTACTGCAGGTCGTCTCGCTTTCGGTCGCAGTCGGCGGATTCGCGGTCGGCTGGGTCGCCGTCGAGCCGTTCCTCGGAACCGCATCGACGTCCATCGCCGAGCGGTTGGCCGACCACGACCCGCTGTTTGCGGCCATCGAGTTCGGCGCGAACAACTGGACGGTCGCGGTGAGTACGGCCTTCGCCGGCCTCGTGTTGGCGTTGCCGGCCGCTGTCGCGCTGTTCTTCAACGGGTTCGTCTTCGGTGTCGTCACCCGAACGGAGGAGACGCTGCCGGAACTGCTGGCCTTCGTTGCCCCGCACGGCGTCATCGAGATTCCGGCGTTCGTCGTCGCCGGCGCGCTGGGGCTCTCGCTCGGCGGCGCCGGCTGGCTGACCGCCCGGGGGCGCATGTCGGTCGACGCGCTCGCCGACAGCCTCGAACGGGCCTTCTGGGTCGCGGTCGGACTGGGCGTCCTGCTGTTCATCGCGGCGGTCATCGAGGGGTTCGTCAGCCCGTACTACTATCAGCCGTTCCTCTGAGCCGACCCCGAACCGTACTTGAGGGCGGGAACCCCAAGGACGCATATGCTCCACGAAGTCGCCGACGACCCCGGCTCGCACACCCCGGAGGAACTCCACGAACGCTATGAAGCCGAACTCAGGGGCGCCGTCGAAGCCCACGGCGTCGAGGAAGTCGCCGAGGAATCCGGCGTCGAGGTCTCGCGACTCCGCGCGCTGTTGGACGGCGAGACGCCCGAATTCACCCTCGAAGAGGCCGCCGCCGTACTCGCGGTGCTGGCGGAATCGCCGGACGCCGAAACCATCGCGATGCTCGTTCGCGACGACCTGATGATGGGGATGTCGATGGCGGTCCTCGACGTCGAGGCCGTCGAATCGGGTATCGGCGGCCAACTCGAAGCAAAGGAGATTCAGTCGAAGCTCGAGGGGCGGTTCCCGATGACGCTCCGGGAGCTCGCCTTGCTCCAGCAGTTCATCGAGAGCAAGAAACGATGAGGGTCGGAATCCTCGGCTGTGGCTACGTCGGCCTCGCGCTCGCCCGCCAGTTGGCCGACGACCACGAGGTAATCGGCGTTCGGCGCTCCGAAGCGGGTCTGTCAGCCGTCGCGGAGACGGGTGTCGAGGCCGTGCAGGCGGACGTCACCGACGCCGACGCCCTCGATGCGGTTCCCGACGTGGACGCGCTGGTGTTCGCGGCGTCCTCGGGCGGCCGCGGCGCCGAGGCCGCTCGCCGGGTCTACGTCGACGGCCTTCGAACCGCCATCGAGGCCTTCGGCGCTCGCGACGACTCGCCGGACCGACTCGTCTACACGTCGAGTACGGGAGTCTACGGCGACCACGACGGCGACTGGGTCGACGAGAAGACGCCGCTTGAACCGACCACGGAGAAGACGACGGTGCTCGCGGAGGCCGAACGCATCGCCCGCGAGGTCGCGCCTGAACACGGCATCGACGGTGCAGTCGCCCGCTTTGCGGGGCTGTACGGCCCGGACCGCTACCGGCTCGAACGGTATCTGGAGGGGCCGGTCACCGAGGGGTATCTTAACATGGTTCATCGGGCCGACGCCGCCGGCGTCGTCCGGTTCATGTTGACCGAGACCGACGCCGACCTCCTGTTGGCGGTCGACGACGAACCGGTCGACAAGTGGGAATTCGCCGACTGGCTGGCCGACGAATGCGGCGTCGAGCGGCCGCCCAAGCGGACGAAAGCCGAGCGCCTCGACGACGACCTCTCGGAGGCGGCCCGACGCCGCATCCTGACGAGCAAGCGGTGTTCGAACGACCGACTCCGCGAGTCGGGCTACGAGTTCGACTATCCGACCTATCGGGAGGGGTACCGTGAGGCCATCGAGACGTATCGGGGCCGGCAATAGACGGGGTTGGTAGCCGAAGTACTTACTTCGGTGCCGAATTATGTCGGGCTATGCAGCAGACCGCGGCCGAGGACCTACTCGCGGTCGGCGAAGGGTTGTTGGAGCCCCTCGGCGGGCCGTCCGAGCAGGCGCTTATCGCCGCCTCCGTTCTCATCGCAATTCTCCTTTTCGTGGTCGTGCTGTGGTCCCGATTCGACCGAACGCTCGGCGACGAGTTCGTCGATGCGATCTCGATCCCCGAAAGCGTCGCCATCCTCATGCACCCGAACCCCGACCCGGACGCGATGGGGTCGGCGATGGCCGTCGCGGCGCTGGCCGACTCCGTCGGGACGCCCGCGACGATACAGTATCCCGGCGAGATACGCCATCCGGAGAACCGGGCCTTCGAGACGGTATTGGACTGTTCGTTCGAACGGGTCGAGGCGGCGGTGGAACTGGCCGGCGAGGAGGTGGTCCTCGTCGACCACAACGAACCGCGCGGCTTCGGGGGCGCGGAGTTCGTCGAACCGTACGCCGTCGTCGACCACCACCCCGGAAACGGTAGCGGGGAGGCCTTCACGGACGTCCGCCCCGACAGGGGTGCGTGTGCGAGCATCCTCACCGAGTACCTGCGGGACCGCGGCTGGACGAACGGCACCGGCCAGCAGGAGAACGCGATTCCGCCGCGGTTGGCGACCGGCCTGCTGTACGGCATCCAGTCGGATACGACGGCCTTCACCCGCGGCTGTACGTCCGCGGAGTTCGAGGCCGCCGCTTTCCTCTTTCCCGCGGCGGACGGGGATTCGCTGGACCGCATCGCGAACCCCGAAATCGACGGGGACACACTCGACCTGAAGGCCAAAGCCATCAACGACCGGAAGCAGGAGGGGTCGTTCCTCGTGAGCGACGTCGACGGGGCCTCGAACCTCGATGCCCTGCCGACCGCGGCCGAGGAACTCGTCCGGTTGGAGGGCGTCACCGTCTCGGTCGTCATGGGCGAGGCCGACGGAGCGGTCCACCTCTCGGGGCGGTCCCGCGACGACCGGGTGCACATGGGCAAGGCCCTCCAGCGGGCGCTGGAGCCGCTTTCGGATGCCAGCGCGGGCGGCCACGCCCGGATGGGCGGCGGGCGGGTCGACCTCCCGGTCTCGGAGGACGGGTCCGGCGACCCGGTCGACCTCGAACCGCGGCTCTTCGCGGCGATGAACGGCGAACTGTAACCCGGCGGCCGCTCTTGGCCGGCCGACCGCCAGCGTGCTTTTGTGTCCGACCCGCCTATCGCGGGTATGGCGACGAAATCGGCGACGTGGGCCTATCGTGACCGCTTCCACGAGGCCTTCGGTCGCACCTACTTCCGGCGGTTCGCTGACTGTCTCATCTCGTCGGTCGGCGTCGGGACGTATCTCGGCGACGCGACCGACGCCGCCGACGCGGCCTACCACGACGCGCTCGTCGAGGCCCTCGAAAGCGGTATCAACGTCGTCGATACCGCGGTGAACTACCGCCACCAGCGCTCCGAACGGGTCGTCGGCGAGGCGATTCGGGACAGCGATATCGACCGCGATGCCGTCATGGTCTCGACGAAAGGCGGCTTCGTCCCCTTCGATGGCGAGCGGCCGGCCGACGCCTCCGCGTACGTCGAATCGGAGTTCCTCGATACCGGCATCGTCGACCGCGAGGACCTCGTGATGGGCAACTGCCTCTCGCCGGAGTTCCTCGACTGGAGCCTCGACCGCTCGCTTTCGAACCTCGGGTTCGACGCCATCGACCTCTATTACGTCCACAATCCGGAGGCCCAACTCGCCCGCTTCGACCGCGAGACCGTCTACGACAAACTGGAGGACGCCTTCGTCCGCCTCGAAGAACGCGCCGACGCGGGCGATATCGACCACTACGGCGTGGCGACGTGGGAGGCCTTCCGCGTCCCGCCGGACCACGAGAAGTACCTCTCCTTGCCCGAGGTCGTCTCCCGCGCTCGAACGGCTTCCGACCGCGCTGGGACGACGGCCACCCACTTCCGGGCGGTCCAGTTGCCCTTCAACGTCCACATGGCCGACGCCTTCACCCTCGAAGCCCACGAGAGCGCCGAGGGGAAACAGAGCGCGCTGTGGTTTGCCAGCGAGGCCGGCCTCGACGTCTTCACCTCGGCGTCGCTGCTGCAGGGCGACCTGACGAACCCGGCGGAGATTCCCGAGGCCGTCGATTCCCGTCTCGCGGGCGATACGGCCGCCCAGCGTGCGCTCAACTTCGCCCGGAGCGCCCCCGGCGTCACCTCGGCACTCGTCGGAATGGGGTCGCCGGAACACGTCGCCGAGAACGTCGGCGCCGGCACCTTCTCGCCGATGGGCGCCGACGCCTTCGACAGCGTCTTCCAGTAGACTGATAGGCGCCCGTCGGATACGGGGCGATATGCGTCGCCGCCGCTATCTCGCCACGCTTGGAACTGCCGCCAGCGTCGCGGTCGCCGGGTGCAGCGGCGGCGGACCGCCAACCGAGACGCCCACGCCGACGCCCTCCCGCGAGGACCTCGTCGAGCGGTATCGCTCGGAACTGGACGGGCGGGACATCGACGTCCGAGGAATCGAGGATGCCGACCGGACTCTGACCCTCGACTACTACAGCGACGCCGGCAGCAGGTCGGCGTTCCGCGAGGAGGTCCAGCGCGTCGCCGCCGCGGCCGCCAGCGCCTACGGCCAATATCTGAACGTCGACGTCGACCGGTTCGAGACGACTGCCTACGCCTACAACGACGACGTCCTCGGGGAGTTCCACGTCGAGGCCGACTGGGTCGAGCGGTTGATGAGCCGGGAACTCAGCGAGTCGGAGTACCTCCAGCGCGTCCAGAACACCGTGACCGTCGCGTAGCGATACCGACACCGGCGTTCGGGCTCGAATCCCACGGCGGTTGCTCCCATAGCGTCGTCGGTCCGAGTCTTTCAAACGGTGGCCAACCGAACCCCGATTGTGTCCCGCCGAGAACTGTTCGGGTCCCTCTGTGCGATGGTGTTTCTGGTCAACCTCGCACGGGTGGTCTTCGCGCCGGTCGTCCAGCCGGCGGCCGCCGACTTCGACGTGTCGGCGGCCTCGCTGGGGGTCGTCACCAGCGCCGCGTGGCTGGGGAGTGCGGCCCCGCGACTGCCGACCGGCTACCTGCTGACACGCGTTTCCCGACACCGGGTCGTCGCGGCGACGGGGACGTTGCTGGTCGGGACCGCCGCCTTCACCGCGCTGTCGCCGTCGGTGACGCATCTGACGGTCGGCGCCTTCCTGATGGGGCTGTCCAGCGGGATGTACTTCATCGCGGCCAACCCGCTGGTCAGCGAGCTGTTTCCCGACCGGGTCGGCCGGGCTATCGGGATTCACGGCATGTCGAGCCAGCTCGCGGCCGTCGTCGCGCCGCTTGCGGTCAGCGGCATCCTGCTGGTCGGCGACTGGCGGACGGCGTTTCTCTTCATTTCGGCGCTTGCGGCCGCGGCGACGGTGTTTCTGGTCTTCGCCGCCCGGCGGGCGGACCTGCCCGAGGCGGGGACGGCCGACCGGAGTCTCGTCGAGGCGGGCCGCGCCCAGTGGCCCATCATCCTCACGGGCATCGCCTTCCTCGGCGCCGCCGGCTTCCTGTGGAACGGCCTGTTCAACCTCTACGGCGACTATCTGGACGTCGTCAAAGGTATCGACCCCGGGACGGGCCGGACGCTCCTGTCGTTGATGTTCGCGGCGGGCGTGCCGGCGTTTCTCATCACGGGGCGGCTCGCCGACCGGCTGCCGAACGTCCCGCTGCTTTTGGGCATCGTCGGGAGCTTCGTGGTCTCCGTCCTCGCGTTGACGCTGGCGGAGGGCGTCTACGCCGTCGCCGCGGTCAGCATCGTTCTGGGCTACGTCGTCCACTCGCTGTTCCCGGCGGTCGACACCTACATGCTGGCGTCGCTGCCGGACCGCCACCGGGCCAGCGCCTACGCGCTGTACTCCTCGAGTATGATGTTCGTGCAGGCGCTCGGCTCCGGCAGCGTCGGCATCGCCGTCTCCCGCGGCGTCAGTTACACCGCCGCCTTCCAGACGCTCGTGGGACTGCTCGCCGTCGTCGTCGTGGTCCTCTTCGTCCTGTATCGGGCGGGGTGGCTGCCGGCCGGCGGCGCGGCCCACGCCGACGTCGCCACCGAGACGGCCGGTCAGTCGGAACGTTAACGGCGCCCGGCGGCCGATTCCCCGTATGTTCACCCCCGACGAGCTGGCCGGCGTCGTCGACCTCTTCGGGGCCTTGACCCGCGAGGAACTCGACGCGGCCTGCTCGGAGTTGGCCTACCGGCGCGGCGAGGAGCCGCCGGAAGGGGCCGTCGACGAGGCGCTTTCGGCCTTCGCGCTCGTGGCGTTCGAGGCCGACGACGAGACGGAGGAACTGCTAGCGCCGGGGCCGGCGGCCTTCCCGACGATGCCGGACGGCGCCGAGGACCTGCCGCACATCCTCGATACCGAGACGCGGGCGGTCGACCGGGCCGAGGTGGCGCGGGCGGCCGAAAAGCGGCTACGGACGGAGGCCGCACGGGCGGTCAGCGCCGGCGACGCCGAGCGGGCCGACGAACTGCTCGATATCAGCTACGACATCGAGGCGTGGGGCGGCGTCGACCTCTCGGGCATCCGCGACCGACTCGACGACGCCGACAACAAGACAAACTAAGAGCGCCCGGCCCGACATGGCGAATATGGACTGGGAGCGGGTGATGGCATACGAGCCGGTCGCCCTCGACGGCGGGGAGCGAGACGCCGCCGTCCTCGTGCCGATTATCACCCGCGACGATGGCCACCACCTCGTGTTCACCAAGCGCGCCGACCATCTCGGCGAACACCCGGGACAGATGAGCTTTCCCGGCGGCGGCCACGAGCCGAGCGACGCGGACCTCGAAGCGACCGCCAAACGCGAGGCCGACGAGGAGATCGGCCTCCGGCCCGAGGAGGTCGAAGTCGTCGGCCGCCTCGACGACATCCCCACGGTGACCGACTACCGGGTCCGCCCCTTCGTCGCGCGGGTTCCGGACCGCGAGTACACGCCCGACGAGCGCGAGGTGGCCGAGATTGCGGTGCTGTCGCTGGAGGCTCTGACCGACCTCGACAACTACGAATCCGAGCGCCGCGACCGCCAGCACTACGGCCCCATCCGCATCCACTTCTTCAACGTCGACGGCTACACCGTCTGGGGCGCTACTGGTCGAATGCTGGTGCAGTTTCTGGAACTGGCGACCGACTGGGAGATGCCCGAGGAGGTCGACCGAGTGGTCGACCCCGACGCCGAGTTCCCGGTTTGAGGGGGCGACCGTGTCGCGGGCGTCGACCCGAGGCGGCCGCAAAACGTGGGGTTTATCCGTTCGCTTGGTGGAATATATGATACTATGGCCAAACGAGGAAAGACCGGGAGCGCCGGCCGATTCGGCGCACGATACGGGCGTGTTGCCCGCCGTCGCGTCGCCGAGATCGAAGAGGACATGCAAGACGCGACGGTCGACGGCGACAACGTCAAGCGCGTCGGCACGGGCATCTGGGTCAACGAGGAGACCGGCGAGAAGTTCACCGGCGGTGCCTACCAGCCCCAGACGCCCGCGGGCGAGACCGTCACGCGCTCCATTCGCGCCGCCATCGGCGACGACGAGGAATAACGACGCCCCATGAGCTACAAGTGTTCCCGCTGTAAGCGCGACGTCGAACTCGACGAGTACGGCGGCGTGCGCTGTCCGTACTGCGGCCACCGCGTCCTCCTGAAGGAGCGGAGCCGCGACATCAAGGAAGTCGACGTTCAGTAGCGTGCACACCGCCGAGTTCGTTTTCCGCTACGATACGCCCCGAGCGGCCGCGCTGGTCGCCGCGGCCATCGAGCAGGAGGCGGGCGAAATCGACGGCGGCCGCTCGTCGGCGACCGTTCGCCGGGAGGGCGAGGCGGTGTACGTCGACGTCGAGGCCGACGACCTCGTGGCGTTGCGGGCCGGTCTGAACACGTGGAGCACGCTCGTCGAGGTGGCCGAACGGAGCGCGTCGGCCGGCGGCGTGGCGGTCTGAAGCTCCGGGACTGCTGAGGCCGAAAGCATGGCTTTTTCAGTACTCATCCCGACGCGTAGGATATGCAGGGTAACCTACCGCCTGAGGCCCAGGAGAAAATCGAAGAGCTCCAGGACCTTCAGGAGACGGCACAGCAGGTCGCACAGCAGAAACAGCAGGCCGAAACGCAGCTTCAGGAGTCCCGCAACGCGCTGGACACCCTCGACGACATCGAGGGCGACACCCAGATGTACCAAGAGGTCGGCGAACTCCTCATCGAGACGGACTACGACGAGGCCTACGAGGACCTCGAAGAGAAGGTCGACAGCCTCGAAGTCCGCACCGAGACCCTCGAAAAGCAGGAAGAGCGCGTCCAAGAGCAGTTCGAGAGCCTGCAGGAAGAACTCCAGCAGATGCTGCAGGGCGGCGCGGGCGGCGGCCCGATGGGCCCCGGCGGCCCGGGCGCCGGCGGCGACTAAGCCGTGACTGACGCGGAACCGACCGACGAGGAGATCGTCGAGGCCGCCTCGGACGCCGCCGAGGGCGTCATCCTCGACCGATACAAGCAGTCCGACGTCGAGGACATGGACGTGACCGTCCGATTCGAGGACGGGACCCTCGACGTGGACGTCTACCTCAACGCCCCCGAAGAGCCCGACCCCGCCGTCGTGGCGCAAGAGGCCGTCGAAGCCGCCGAAGCCGCGGTCGACGAACTCTTCGAGGCCTGAGGCGACTTTCTTTCTATCCGGCGCCGACCGCGTAGCGGCGGCACTCTCGGGAGCGAGTTACTGGCGATACCGTTTTGTATACACAGTACTACTTCGTATACATGCCCTCGATAAGCGCGCGCGTCCCGGACGACGAGAAGGAAGCCATCGAGGAGGTTGCGGAACTGCTCGACGAGGACCGGAGCACGACGATACGGAAGGCGCTCCGTGAGGGCCTCGACGAACTGCGGATTCGACTCGCGGTCGAACGCTATCAGTCGGGCGAGGTATCGGTCAACGAGGCAGCACGGATAGCGGACGTGAGTCTCGGTGAATGGCTGGAAATCGCCCGTGAGCGGAATCTCACGACCCAAATCACGCCTGAGGACCTCGAAGCCGACGCCGAGGCGGCCGGCGAACTATAGATGAACGTCTACGTCGACGCGAGTACGCTCATCGCACTCGGAACGGTCGGCGAATTGGGACTGCTTCACGCCTTCGACGGCGATATCGTGGTTCCCGAGCGGGTTCAGGCAGAGGTGACGACCCAGCCTGCCGCCGAGAACCTTCGGCGGTTCCAGCCCGACGACGAGCGTAGCCACGAGGAATCTGCCGAGTCGCCCGGTATCACGGTCGACGAGGCGGACCACGAACGGGCGACATCGATACTGGACGAGGCCGAACAGAACGGCGATACGACCATCATAGCGGGTGTTCTCGCACACCGTGACACCGGGATGTCGGTCGGTGTCGTCTCCGACGACAGGCGCGTCCGACGGGTCGCCGATGGGCTCGGCGCAACGGTGACGGGAACGGTGGGCACCGTCGTTCGGAACGTCGCGGACGGTGAACTCGACGCGGAGGAGGCAAAATCACTGGTCCGGGGAATCGACGACAATGGCCTGCACATGACGGGCGAGCTCCGCGAGAAGGCGTACGAACTCATCGATGATGCGGCCTAGCCCGCAAGCAGGAATATGAGTAGGCTAATCGCCATCGCGGCGCCGACGACGACGAGCAGGAAGGCGCCGCCGATCTGAACCATGGCGTTGGCCGTCGAGGCCAGCGTCTCGGTGCGGTCGTTGCCGAAGACGGTCACCTCGGCGTGTTCGACGGCCATCCCCGCCTCGACGGGTTCGAGGTCGGCTTTCGCCTCGTCGACGAGTGATTCGACCAGCGCGACGAGTTCGTCGGCACCGATGGCCTCGCCGACCTGATTGGTCGCCTCCATCGTGTTGACGACGTGGTTGTCGGTGGTCATGACTTCGGCCTCGTCGGCGTCGATGGTGGCCAGCAGTTCCTTGCGAAGGCCGGGTTCCATGTTGTTGCCGTCGACCAGCACGTAGACGGTCTGCTGGTCGTCGACCTCGACGACGGCGACCCGGACGCCGAGGGGGCCGATGCCGTCTTCGGGCTCCCAGTCGGTCGGGTCCCACGCGACGCCGACGTGGAGGTCGCCGCGGTCGGCCTCGGCGAGGCGCTTTCCGAGGCGGTCGGCGGCGGCCATCATGTCGAAGGAGCGCTGTGAGCCGGGAACGATGTGGCCCAAGTCGTCGCCTTCTAGCCCGTTGTTGCAGTTGTGGGCGTCGACGAGCATGACGTTCCGGAGGCCCGACCCGCGGGCCTCGGAGGCCGTCGACAGGCCGACGCCGAAATCTACGTCGTCGGCGAAGCCCGGGGCATGGGTGGCGACGACCAGCGCGTCCTCGCCGACGGCCTGGCCCAGCAGTTTCGACTCGCCTTCCTGCTCGCGGAGCGCCGGGGTCGCTTCGGTGGCGTACTCGATGTGACCGTAGGCGTCCTCGGCGGCGTCGACGAGCGTCGCCACCTCGCGTTCGGTGACGAGGTTGAAATCGTGGCCGGCGGTGGCGTGCGGCGGGAAGGCCAGTCCCTCGGCGCTTCGGGCGATGCGTTCGGGGAGGTTGCCGCCGCCGATCTCGCCCATCGGGCCGGGGTGTATCATCGGGAGGACGAACCGGGCCTTCTCGGTGCCGTCCGCGCGGCGGATGCCCATGACGGTCACGGGGACGACCGCCTCCTCACCCAACCCCTCGAAGAACGTCTCCAGTTCGTCCGACCCCTCGGCGATGTGACCGATGAAGCCGCGGATGAAATCCAGCACGGAGACGCCGAGGCTCTGCCGCCACGGCCGGTCGATGGTGACCAGAAAGCCGTGGACCGCCAGCGCATAGAGGCCGCAGATGCCCGCCAGCACGAGGAAGTCCTCCGGTCGGATGATGAGCAGTTCGCTGGGTGCGTCCTGCGGTTGGGCGAGATACGCGCGGACGAGCGGGCCGCCGACCTCCAGATACCGGAGCGTGCCGCTGTAGACGAACAGCAACGCGGCGGCGACGACGGTCTGGATGCTCGCCGGAACCGCCGCGACGAGCAGCGAGCGCCGCGAGATGGCCATGATGACGAACAGGCGGAACGCGAAGATGGAGGCCAGAGCGACCAGGAGGACGTCGAAGACGAACGTCTGTCCGAGGTCGGTCCCCAGCGCGACGACCGCCGCCGCGACGAGGAAGACGACGACGATGACCTCACAGAGCAGTGCCAGAAGCGCCGAGCGGTTGTGGGTCATCCGGCCGCCGAGCAACTGGTCGACCCACGGCGTGAGCAGCGCCGCGACGACGGTCGGAATGCCGACGTACACCAGTCCCTGATAGGCGTCGTCGAAGACGAACTGATAATCGAAGGCGGCGACGCCGACGACAGCGGCGAGTACGAGGGCGAAAAACAGGCTCGCCGACCAGTCGGGCGCCCGGAAGACGAACCGCGACAGCGCCGCGAGATCGCCTTGCGTCTTCGTCATTAGGCGATAGAGGGGAGGGAACGGGGTTAAATGACTCGGGAGCGGATTCCCGCGGCCCCGCGGCCGCATCGGAGTCGATGGCGGGCAGTATTTCCGTCCGAACCACCACGATTCGGTATGGACTTCGACGTCGATTCGTGGCGCGAGGAACTGGAGTCCTACCGCGCCCAGAAGGACGAACAGTTCGCCTCGTCGCCGCAGTCGCCCATCGCCCCCGAGGACCGCGCGGTGTTCCGCGGCCTCGAGTACTTCGAGCCGGCCCCCGACTACCGGGTCGAGGCGACGGTCGAACTCGACGAGAGCGACGAGACCATCACGATGGAGACCACCACCGACGGCGAGCAACTCTACGAGCGGACCGCCCGGCTTCATTTCGAACTGGAAGACGCCAGCGGCGAGCCCGACGAACACACGCTCGTGGCCTACCAGCGCGTCGACCACGACGGTGGCTCCCTGTTCGTCCCGTTCCGCGACAAGACGACCGGCCAGCAGACCTACCCCGGTGGCCGGTACATGGAACTGCACGTTGAGGGCGCGTCGCGAAGCGACGCGAATTCGTCGAGCGGGGAGCAGAGCGATCCGCGAGACGGCGAACTGGCCGACGGCGAGACGGTGCCGCTGGATTTCAATCTCGCGTACAACCCGTTCTGTGCCTACAGCGACGTCTTCGAGTGTCCCCTCCCGCCGCAGGAGAACTGGCTCGACATCGCGATTCCGGCCGGCGAGCGCTACGAGGACTAGTTTTAGTTCACGCGCCACGTCGTGGGTGTATGCTACCCGAAACGGCGTGGGAGCGGCATTCGAACCCGAAAAGCGGGTGGACGCGCTTGCTCGCGTACCCGGCGCTGATACTCGGTATTTATACGCGGAAGTGGGTCGTGCTCGGAGCGACGCTGCTGTTTCTCGCGATTAATCCGGTTCTGTTCTCGGCGCCCGACGACGACCCGGACGACTGGATGTATCGCGGCGTCCTCGCCGAACGGCAGTGGAGCGAGCGCGGCAAGCCCTTCGTCGGTCTCGGGTTCCCGCAGGTGCTGAGTCTCGCCCAGAGCGTCGCCTTCCTCGCCAATCTCTATGCGGCGTATAAACGGAAGCCGCTGGCGACCGCGGTCACGACCGTGGCGACGATGGCGCTCAAACTCTGGTTCGTGAACGAACTGATAAAACGGTACGACGCATCCGAATCGAATCAGTCGGTCTGACTACCGAAGGCTTTCCCCCGACACCGAACGGGTTCGAACCCCCGTCTCGACCCGACGGGAGAGACCTCGGTCTGCCTAAGCGTCAGTGGGTGATGACCGTCCTGGAACGTCTGGGAGAGAAAGATCGGTGCGCCGGAGCAACTGTGCGTTTATCGCGACGATGACCGTACTCAGAGACATCAAGAGTGCGCCCACTGCCGGCGACAGGAGAACTCCAATCGGCGCAAGAACGCCGGCAGCAAGCGGGATCGCGAAGACGTTGTAGCCGGCTGCCCAGACGATGTTCTCCTGCATCTTCCGATAGCTCGCCTTGCTCAGCATCAGGAGCCGAACGACATCCATCGGGTTGTTCTGTACGAGGATGACATCAGCAGACTGGACGGCGACGTCGGTGCCGCTCCCGATGGCGATGCCAACGTCGGCTCTGGTCAACGCGGGTGCGTCGTTCACTCCATCGCCGACCATCCCAACGAGTTTGCCCTGCTCTTGGAGTTCTCGTACTTTCTCGTCTTTGTCTTCCGGGAGAACCTCCGCGAACACCGTATCGATACCCAGTTCCTCGGCCACAGCGTTCGCGACATCCCGTGAGTCGCCGGTCAGCATCGCCACCTCGACTCCGAGGTCGTGCAGCGCGTCGACGACTGCGTAACTCTCCGTGCGAATCACGTCGGCCATCGCGAACGCGGCGAGCAACTCACCCTCGCGAACGAGATACACCACCGTCTGTGCGTTCCGGCCGGCTTCGTCAGCGAAGCGCTGGAGGTGGTCGGGCACCTCGCTGTCGAGATGGTTCAACAGATTCGGACCGCCGACGTAGATCTCGTCGCCATCCACAGTCGCTCGGACACCGCGTCCCTTCATTGCCTCGAAGTCGTCCGCGTCCGGAGCGGTAATCGTCCGTTCCTCGGCGGCCTCGCGGATGGCTCGTGCGATCATGTGTTCCGAATCGCTCTCGACGGCCGCAGCCAGCGCGAGTGCATCGGTCTCGGTGACGCCGTCGACGGTCGCCATGTCGACGACACCGTGCTCGCCTTCGGTGAGCGTCCCCGTCTTGTCGAAGATGATGGCGTCCAAATTCCGTGCCTCCTCCATCGCGATTCGATCGCGGACGAGCATCCCGTTTCGTGCCGCAAGTGACGTGTTGATAGCGACGACCAGCGGGATAGCGAGCCCGAGGGCGTGCGGGCAGGCGATGACGAGAACCGTGACGACGCGTTCGATGACCGTTGCGTTGAACGAGACCGCGATCGTCCACGCGATCGCCGTCACGCCGGCTGCTGCGACGGCAACGTAGAACAACCAGCCGGCCGCGCGGTCGGCCAGCACCTGCGTTCGGGACGTACTCTGCTGGGCCTCTTCGACCAGCCGCATGATTCCCGCGAGCGTCGTCTCCTCGCCCGTCGCGCCGACTCGGACGCGGAGGCTACCGTCACCGTTTATCGTTCCACCAATAACTTCGTCACCGGGTTCTTTCGAGACCGGTTTCGACTCGCCGGTGATCATCGATTCGTTGATATCCGAATCTCCATCCTCGACGACACCGTCAGCAGGGACGCTCGCGCCCGGACGAACGAGCACGAGGTCTCCCTCCGAAAGCTCGCTTACCGGAACTTCTTCGGTATCACCGTCGTCGGTAATCCGTTCGGCCGTATCGGGCATGAGCTTGGCCAGCTCGTCGACCGCACTCGAGGCCCGCCGTACCGACCGCATCTCGATCCAGTGGCCGAGCAGCATGACGTCGATAAGCGTCACGAGTTCCCAGAAGAACGCCGACTCCGTCGGGAAGAACACGCTCGCGAGGCTGTAGACGAACGCGACGGTGATCGCCATCGAAATCAGCGTCATCATCCCCGGCGACCGGTCTTTCAGTTCCGGCCGCGCCATCCGAAGGAACGGAATCCCACCGTACGCGAAGACGATTACTGCAAAAACCGGGTTGACCCATTCGCTCCCCGGGAACGCTGGAACGGAGAACCCCAGCCATTCCTGCAGTGTTTCGCTATACAGAAGGACGGGAATCGACAGGAGGGTCGAGACGAAGAAACGCCGACGGAACATCTGCTCGTGGCCCTCGTGCATCCCACCGTGCCCATCGTGGCCGCTCCCGTGGCTCTCATCTCCGTGATGGCTATGATCAGAATCGTCGTTCGAAGTGTGTGGTGGATTGGTCATTACCAAGGGCTTCGCTCTGGGGATGCTTCAACGTGGATGGCGACTAGCCCTCGCCTTCGCTCGGGTCGGAGCGGTGTTGCCACGGTTCAGCGGAGGAAAGACCGGAGAAGGACGGCGAAGCCGCATGCCAATGCGAGGGACTCAGCGATATGGACTTGGGTGAGCGTTAGCGCGGTGAGCTGATACAGAAACCCCTCGATGAGGACGCCGAGCGTGATGAACCCGAATCCGACCGTCGCGTCACGCAGGTATCGTGTCCCTTCTCGGCGATACGCTCGAAAACTGACAGCTGTCGTCGCAAGCCCCAGCAGGAGCAGGAAGGTTCGAATCCCGATTAATGTGAGTTCCCAGCCGTCCGTCATGAACCATCCTCTCCGTTCGTGGTCTCCGGCATCTGCCCATATAGGGAGTACAGAATGACGAGCATACCCACCGCGACAACCGCTGTTTGGATGGTCCCTGCCAGAAAGATCGAGAGGCCAGCGACATCGAAGAGCACCCCTTCGATGACGGAACCGATGCTGATGAACAGGAAGCCGATGGCAACGTAGAGCATCGGTTTGCTACCGTGGACTTTGTATCCACGGTACGCCTGATACGTTATCAACAATCCCAGTCCGACCGTAACGAGCTTCGCGATGACGAGTTCGATGTGCATTGTTATGTCTCCCGGATGTCATTCCAGATGCGTGAGAACCGCTGGGCAGCGTCTTCCCGAACGTGGACGCTGACGTCGATGGTCCCGTCGTCGATGTCGACGTCGAGGTGGTCGATATTCGCCTCGTAGACACTGTGGTGGCTCCCGTCCGATTCGACCTGTGTCTGTTCGACGAGTAGATCGTGAGCGATCATCTCCTCCACTCGACGATAGATGGTCGAGGGAGCGACGTCACATTCGTCACTCAGATCTTTCGCAGACAGGGGCTCGCGACTCGTCGCAGCTAGAATCTGTCGGACGCGCTCTTCACCGAGTAGCTCTAGTAGTTCTTCAGAGCTATCGTCCTTGGACACAGCTGTTCCTCGCAATAGCAGGTACTCCAGCAGGATACTTAACTAATAGACCGTTTTGCGTCGCGTGCAAAACAGGTTTACTGCCTATTTATGCCCTTCTCGTAGGCTCACGTGTAAGGTGACCGATGATGCCAAACGATTCACTATACACGCGCCGGCGGATGCTCGGACTGACCGGTGGTGCGGCGGTCATCGGGCTTGCGGGATGTACGGGAACACAGACCAACGACCCGGGAGGTTCGGAAGCGACCTCGACGCCCGCGGAGGATCAACACGATGAGGAAGAGGGTGGTCACGACGACGAAGAGGGTAGTCACGACGATGACGAACACGGACACGACGACGCGGTCGGTGAACCGACCGATACCGCGGAAGTGGCGATGGTGACGACCGACGACGGGGAACACTTCGAGCCGCACGTCGCCCGTGTCAACGTCGGTGGGACGGTGACCTTCGTCAACGAAAGCGGCAGCCACACTGCGACAGCATATCACCCCGGAAACGACCAACCCCAGCTCGTCCCCGACGGTACCACAGCGTGGGATAGCGGTCTCCTTTCGGGCGACGGGGCGACGTTCGAACACACGTTCGAAACCGAGGGGGTCTACCACTACTACTGTGCGCCCCACGAGACCGTCGGCATGATCGGGAGCGTCATCGTCGGTGAACCGGACGCACACGAGCAACGAGCGCTTGAGGACCCGCCGGAAGACAAGCCGGAGAGTGTCCGCGAGAAGATCGGGGAACTTAACGAGATGTGCAACGAGGCACTGGGGCATACCCACTGACGCGGTCACGGCCCGGTTTCCGGCCTCTCAACTCTTCTTATCGCTATTCGAATAGCAGCAGTCTAGGTGACATGGATGCCGGCGGGGATCAGATAGCGGACAACGAGATAGCCGAGCGTCCCCATGACTGGTAAAGGAGAAATGCTCGAAGGTTCATTCCTGTCCGGGTTCCCAGAGAAAGAGGAAAATACCGATGCCGACCACGATGAAGAAGACGAAAATTCCCATAAAGTCAACGAACCCCGGGGGATTTTCTCCCATAATCCGTCGAGCAATCGGGCTAGCCCAGAACCGAAGTGACAACAACAGCAGGACCCCGACTATAATAAGAATAACACCCACCCTCGTACTTCGTCCCGTTATTTTCGCGCGCCACGTCATTGCTGATACTTCACTTGGCTTACTACTTAACTCCCGACCCCTCCCATAGACTTATATTATATATATTGATAGAGTCTAGCATGGACGCTGGGCTGTGGGGAAATGTAACGCTCCTGTCCTCTCTCGTTACGGGGACGGTAGCTATGACGTTCTCTCTTCTCACGTGGAGCATCCTCCGGAAATCGGTTATTGGCCGGGTTGTCGTCGTCCTCTCGATAGTTATGATGCTGTTTAGCGTTTATCACGGGATTGTATTTATGTCTCCACAGTCCGAACTACTCGCCCAGATTCTGAAAAGTGCGACATTGACTGGCGTTCTACTGTTTATCGGGTTCACGATCCTCTTCGAACGCAGAATCGCCCCCGATACGTCCGCTCGTGGTGAGTCATAATGCATACTATCGATGCGTTCCAGTGGTACAATCTTCTGGTCGGAAGTCTATCGATGGTTGGTTTCACGTATCTGCTTGTGCGCAACCGATCGATCGGTTCCTACTACCGATTCGTTCAGGTACTCTTTCTCGGCCTCCTCGTCTTCGCAATCGGCGGTCCGCTCGCGGATCTGGTGGCCCCCGCTTGGTCACACGCGATCCACACGTTGGCCGCTCTTCTCGTGATCTATGGACTCTACAATCCGATCCGAAACGACCTCCGCCGTGAGGCTTGGGCCAACCTTATCCTTGAGGATCCGAGCCAAGTGCGCCAACCCGCCGAATGGATGGCTCCGATGGACGACGACATTCTGGAGCTGTTTCACTCCTCCCGCCTCGTACTGACACCGAGTATCATCGCATACAACACCGGCTACAGCCGTGAAGAAGTAAATCGGCGTCTCGGAGAACTAACAGAGAACGGTCTCATGGAACGTGTCGAACGAGGTAAATATCGCATCACGACGATCGGGGAGAACTACCTTACCGGAACATATCCTGTTGAAGGTGAAACCCACGGACGCAAGCAGGTTTCTCATTAACCAGTGAGGCCGTTTGTGGGGGCAAATATTCGCCCTCACTAGTTATGAGGGGTGTTAACTATAATCACGACTTAAGCACTCGTAGTATAATAGCCGGGTAGAAATGGTACGTCCAACAAGACGCCGGTACCTCAAACGGATAGCGGGGCTGGGTGGTGCCACTTCTCTTGCCGGCTGTACGATGACCTCAGGGGCGCTTGATTCCTCGATGGCATCGGTAATGGATGTCGACGCGCTGTCGATGTTCAAAGGCGCCCCCGCTCACGGTGAATACCCGGCAGAGCCGACCCAGTTTGAGATGGAGATGCCGGAGGGCCACATGGAGATGGAGGCGGTCACCATCGCGATGACTGCCGCGACGGACGACTCGAACAACTACCACTTCATGCCACACGTCGCTTGGGTCGAACCCGGCCAGACGGTGTTCTGGGAGCACTTTTCCCAGAGGGGCGTTTCGGAACGCCGAACCCACTCGGTAACCGCATTCGGTAGCGCAGATCTGTTCATGCGGTTGATTCCGGACGATGCCCATTCCTTCGATTCCGGGTATCGTGCAGGTACACACGGCATCGATCAGGACGAATTGATCGACGAACGGCACAACCGGGAGATGGCCGAGCAGATCGGGCAGGAGGGGGGCTTCTCTCACCAGTTCGAGGAGGAGGGAGTCTACTTCTACTACTGCCAACCGCACCACCAATTTAAAATGGCAGGTGCGGTCGTGGTCGGAGAACTCTGGGGCGATGGCGGTACTGAATCGGTATCGGACCCGAGCGGGTGGAGTCCAGCAATGACCGCCGATACGGATCGAATCCCCGAGCTGGACCCGCTGCACGGTGAGGCACTTCTCGACCAGGTCCACGAACTGCGGGAGATGATCCATTCCGGCGGCGATATGGAAGAGGGAGGGCACTAAAATGGCAGAACACGACGTCTCAGTCGAGGATGCACATGCCGAGAACGACAGCGGTCACGACGACCACGGACCGACCGGCTGGCGATATTGGCTCTACACGACAGACCACAAGGTAATCGGAATCATCTATCTCTGGCACGCTCTGTTTTTCTTCGCACTCGGGGGCACCCTCGCGTTGATATTCCGAACGGACCTTGCGATGGGTCCGGACAGCGTCTTCCTGAACCCTGCCGGCTACAATTCGCTGATTAGTGTGCACGCAATCACGATGATCTTCTTCGTCATTCTCCCGCTTTCCGGCGCGTTTGCCAATTACCTCATCCCGCTGATGGTGGGGGCCGACGAGATGGCATACCCACGAATGAACGCGCTCGGTGCGTGGGGTATCGGCGCGGGCGGTCTTCTCGTCTGGTTGCCGTTCCTGACGAACGCGCTCGGACTCACGGGCCTCCCGACGAATGCAGGCTGGTTCCAGTACCCCCCACTGAATTCGATGCTCAATACCGTCGGGACTGACCTCGCTATTCTGGGTGTCGCCGTGTTCGGCATTACTTCGACGGGAAGTGCCATCAACTTCCTCGTGACCGTGTTGAACGAGCGACGGAACGATATGGGCTGGTTCGACATCCCGATATTTATCTGGGCGATCGGTGTGTTCACTTCGATTCTGGCCCTGTACTCGCTCCCGTGGCTACTCAGCGCGTGGGGGATGACCTTCCTCGAACGCAACCTCGGGATGGTCTTCTTCACCGCGCGGGCTGGCGGTGACCCGCTGTTGTACCAGTGGGTCTTCTGGACGTTCGGTCACCCAGAAGTGTACGTTCTCGTGCTCCCTGGCATGGGGATCGCCGTCGAAGTCATCTCACGATTCTCCGAACGGCCTATTTTCGGGTACAAGGCCATTCTGGGTTCGTTCATCGCGCTAACGGTGCTATCCGTCGGTGTCTGGGCCCATCACATGTTCGCTAGTGGTATCGCGGCCAGCCGCTACGCGTTCATGGTGTTCTCGATGGGAATCGCCGTTGCCTTCGGCATCTACCTGTTCGCGACGATAGCGACGATGTGGCGCGGCCGGATTCACCTGACGACGCCGATGCTGTTCTCCATCGGCGTCCTCGTCGGGTTGGTATACTCCGGAATGGAGGGAATCATGCTCGGCCAACCGGTAATGGACCTCGAACTCCACAGCACCTACTTCGTCGTGGCTCACTTCCACTTCACGCTGTTCATGGTCGGCGTGTTCGGGCTCATCGCCGGCATCTACTACTGGTATCCGAAGATGACCGGCCGGATGTACAACAGCACGCTCGCGAAGTTCCACGCGGCGACGACGATTGGAGGTGTCCCGTTGCTGTTCTTCGCAATCGGGATCCTCGGCGAGCAGGAAGTCCCGATGATGCGCCGCTATGCGACCTACACCTACGCACCGGGGCTCCAGCAACTCCATATCCTCGCTACCGTTTTGGCGTTCGTCGTCGCGATCGGTCAGGCGGCGTTCCTGATCAACCTTCTCTGGAGTCTCCGTGCCGGCGATCGAGTCGAACACCCCTGGGAGGAACTGTTCGGTGAACGAGGTATGTCGTCGCCGGAGTGGGACGGATTCCCCTACCGGCCTCCGACGCCGGCCGTCGTAACATCGCACCGAGATGCGACCGCTGACGGTGGCACGACGGACGAGGACGTACAAACAGCCTCCGACGGAGGCAAGCCGGAGGAGGCAACTGCAGACAGTGATCGTAGCGATGAAAGCGGAGGTGAAAGCCGATGAGCGCCGACGACACGGTTCCGGACGAAAGCGGGAGTGCCCGCGAGGCCGTCTTCTGGTCGGTTGTGATCCTCGTCGGGCTTGCTGCCTTCCTGTACGACTTCCTCCGTGTGGTACTGAGCGACGTTCCTGCAGCACAGCCGATCGAGATCATCCACAGCTTCCAGCAGACGATGTTCCTGATCGCCATCCTTGGCGGTGGGATTACGGTCGCGCTCATCGCCTATGCGATATTCACCTACGGTGCCGGTCGACGGAGCCGTGCGTTCATGCCGGACGTACAGCGGGGCCGGTTCATGCTCGCGGTGTTCGCCATCGGGATGACGTTCCTCATGGTGACGACGATGTTCGTCGGAGCGTCGACGCTCGTTCAAACGGACGAAGCGTCCGCTGACACGGCTGCGGCGCAACTCGACGTCGACCGACAACTCGACGTACGCGTCACGGCGAGTCAGTGGTTCTGGCGGTTCGACGTCGACGGCATGTCCGATACGCAGGGTGAACGGGTCGTCGTGCCGGCTGGGACGGTCGTAAATCTGGAAATCACGTCCGCCGACGTCATCCATAGCTTCGCGATTCAGGAACTCGGCGTGAAGAAAGACGCCTTGCCGGGGCAGGTTAACGATGCCTGGTTCTACGTCGAGGAGGTGGACGGTGAGACGACCATCGAGGCCGGCGACGAACAGCTTGCTGCCGACACGTACACCGTTACGTGTGCGGAGCTGTGTGGGAAAGGCCATTCAAAAATGTTAGCGACAGTATACGTTGTCAGTCCGGAAGACTACGAGCACTGGGCCGAGGAGAACGGTGGAGAGGTTCCGGAATCGTTCCAGACCGAGGAGAACGGAGGTGAGCACGGCGATGAAGACGAGCACTGATGTGCGAGAGATCGCCGTGAATCGCGCGAAAGAACGGAGTGACGAGACGGCTGACGGAATTGACAGGAAGAACACACAATGAGCGATACAGAAGCGACTACTGGTGACGAACGTCCAGGTGAACCGGTTCGTCAGGGGACAGGTGCCGAAGGGTTCCCTCACGGCAGCAAATATCCCTTCTTCGTCGGAGTGGGGATGTTCTTTACTGCTCTCGGACTGGTGTGGGTGCCGGTCCTCATCGTCGGTATCCCGGTCATGATCTACGGGATCGCTGGCTGGACGTGGGAATACACGATAGACGAGTTCGAGCAGGGCGTCGTTCCGGAACAGAAACGACAACGGCTCGGCATCGAGACGGGGCTCCTATCGATGTACATCGTGGTCCTTGGCGAGATACTCATCTTCCTCGCCCTGTTCGTCTCGTGGTTCTATCTGGGGGCCGAACGGGGCGGGAGCTTCCCACCGATAGCAGATCTTCCGGCGCCGAGTCTCGCGTTTGGGGCCGCGATGACGATCTCTCTGGTTCTCGGGAGTCTGGCGATTCATCTCGGTCGTCGGAGCATCGAGAGGGACAACCGGAGCCGATTCGTCACCGGGTTCTCCCTGACGTTCCTTCTCGGCGTCATCTTCCTCGCGCTGGTGGGACTCGAATGGGGGTCGTTGCTCGCGGCCGGCCTCGACTGGACAAGCGGGCCCTATGGGGCGACGTATTACGCGCTGACGGGACTACACGCGCTTCACGTTGGAGCCGGGCTTGTGATGGTCGACATCGTCCTCGCCAGAGCGTGGATCCGTGACCACTTCAGCAGCAACCGGAACCTGATGCCGAAGACGACGGAGGTGTACTGGCACTTCCTCACGCTGGTGTCAGTTCTCGTCTTCGCGTTCGTCTATCTACCAACCAACTAGATGTTCGACGACAATTCCCCCCACGTCACCCCGGCTGAAACTCGCCTCACTATACTCGTCTGGGCGAGTACGATGGGTACGTACCTACTGTTGGCGGTCGGCGGCGTCACCACCTTGCTCGACGGCGGTACAGCCTGCTCAGGGTGGCCGACGTGCGGCCCCGGAGCGATCGATAACCTGAGTGATCCGGCCGTGCTCGTGGCCGTCGGGCACCGAATCGCGGCGCTGATGATCGGCCTGCTGCTCGCGGTGACGCTGCTACTCGCGTGGCGTTACCGGAGCGGTCGTGTCAGCGCCATCCTTTCGCTCGCAGTACTTCTGTATCCGTTTCAGGTTGGTGTCGGCGCGCTGGCTGTCACACGGGATACGGCCGCTCTGTCCGACGTTCACCTCGTCTTGGGTGTGGGCATCTTCGCGCTCACGATTCTCGCGCTCCTGTTACACCTAGAGAGCGTGAATACGAACTCGCCAGTCACGGCCGATTCGGCGAACGAAATAACCTACCAAGAACCCGAATCAGCCCCAACTGGCGATATCGCGGGGCCTGACCCGTCCACGAAGCCGACTGGGAAGTTCTCCATCCTACGGAATCAGGTCTCCGCGTACGTCGAGCTAATGAAGCCTCGTTTGATGTGGCTTCTCTGTCTCGTCGCTGTGGCAGCCATGACGTTGGCCGCTGGTCCTGACTTACCGGTGAAAACGGCCGTCACGACTGTTACTGGTGGTGTACTTGCTGTTGGTGCGAGCGGGACGTTCAACAACGTTCTCGAACGCGACGTCGACCAAGAGATGGATCGGACAGCTGACCGACCGCTCGTAGAGGGACGAATCCCTGTTTACCGGGCCGTCACCTTCGGCTTTCTTTTAACTGGGCTGTCCGTCGGCGTGTTTGTCTCCTTCGTAAACGTTCTGTCTGCCCTGCTGGCTTTGCTCGCGATCCTGTTCTATAGTGTCGTGTACACGCTCGTACTCAAGCCCCACACCCAACAGAATATCGTTCTCGGTGGCGCAGTCGGCGCGTTTCCCGCGTTGATCGGCTGGGCTGCCGTCGAAAACACAGTCGGTATGCCTGCCGTCCTCCTCGGGGGCGTGATCTTTCTGTGGACGCCCGCACACTTCTATAACCTCGCGCTCGCTTACAAGGACGACTACGCACGGGCCGGCTTTCCGATGCTTCCAGTGGTGCGCGGTGAAGGAACGACTCGACGACATATCCTGCTCTACCTCGGGGCGACGTTGCTCAGTTCGGTCGTACTCGGGATCACGACCCAACTCGACTGGCTGTACGCCATGACTATCGTCTTGGTCGGCGGCATGTTCCTCTGGACGGTTCTGCGACTGTTCCGCGAGCAGACCGAACAGGCAGCGTTCCGGACGTTCCACGCGTCGAACGCGTATCTCGGCTGTTTGCTGCTCGCGATATTCGTCGACGCACTCCTCGTATGAACCTGCATACGTACGACCGTCTGTGGTCGACCGAGGGGCGGACGACTCGGGTCTGGGTAGCTGTGGTTCTCGTCGAAGCAACCCTGCTGTTCGCGTACTTCGCAGTCACGTCCGCTCAGCGGACCGACGAGATACGCTATCTGGTTTACCCATTCATCTGGATCAATGCCGGTCTTTGGGCCGTGTTCCGGTCGAATGCGAACCCCGGGAGTTGGCCGCATCGATTAGTCGCGGTCTATATCGCGGGGGTCTACCTCCTCACGATACTGTACCTCCCCGGCAACGTTGGCCTCGGGGTTGCTGGAGCACCGGTCGATCTCCGCGTCGAGATGTATGCCCCCGGCTGGGGTCCCATGCTCGCGTTCACCAGCCCGTGGCTTCGACTGTTCCTCCTCCCCTTCGAGGTAGTCGGCTATGCGTCCTTGGCGTACCTCCTCTATGTGAACGTCCTCGACGTGACTCGTGGCGTCTTTTCGGGCGTGTTCGGACTCGTCACCTGTATCGGGTGTACGGCCCCGATTCTTGCCCCGCTTATCGGTGTACTTGGTGGGCCAGCAACGAGCCTTACCACGACAGCATACAAATGGTCCTACGATATCGGCACTCTCGTTTTTCTCCTCACGGTAGGATTGCTCTACTGGAGCCATCGGAGGAACAGGCGATGAACCCGTGTCAGGACCGCGATAGACTTCCGGTCCAAATAGGGACGACGAACGTTACTCGAACGAGTCCTCCTCGCCATCTGCTAACCGTTTCCGACGTTTTCTGAACTCCTCCTCGTCGATCTCACCTCGTTCATAGCGGTTCTGAAGGGTCTCTCTCGCCGAGTCGTTTTTCGGGGGAGCGGTGTCTTGATTTGCCAGCAAGTAGAGCGCCCCACCAAGAATACCCAGCATTCCGAGTGCTCCCCCAACGAATGGAACGCCACCGGTCCAGCCTCCTCTCCGGCCGCTCATCATTCCAGGACCACCTCGCCCCATCATTCCCCCACCGGTGTTCCCGTCATCATCGCTGCCGGACCCGTAGGCGACTGCCCCCTGCTCGACGATCGATTCGCTCGTCGGGACCTCGCCGTCGGGAATCGAACTCTCCTCGGCTGGACCACTCGGGCTACCGACGACGATCCGACCGACCATCCCGACCGATTTGTGGGGGATGCAGTAGTAATCGTACGTTCCCGGCTCCTCGAAGGTGTGCTCGAAGCTTCCTTCCGAGATGGTCCTGCTATCGAAGGCGGTGGCATCGTCGGGGATCCGGTCCGAGTAGGCCGTCGCCGAGTGCGCGCCGGCCGCGAGTTCGAACCGGACGGTCGTTCCCGGCTCGATGTGCAGGCCGATCGGGTCGAAGTAGTTGTTGCCCATCTTCACGACGGGTGTCTCCTGTGCGCTCGCTGGCTGGGAGAGGCCCGTGCTGGCGACTGCGCCGGCACCGACTACTCCCAAGAACTGTCGTCGATTGTACTGTGTCATATGAGTTGAGTCGTTCCGTTGGTCGTCATCTGCGAACGGCACCGACGATGCGCTGAGCGAGTCCGGACGACTGCTGGGTCGCGCGCTCGATGGCCGCCTCTAGTTCGTTCCGCTCGACGATGCCGATGAACTCGGCGATGCGTTCGTCGTTCGCGTAAACGAGTGTCGTCGGCGTCTTCCGGACCCCGTACTCCTCGGCCGTTTCGAGGTCGGCCCGGATGTCGACCTCCCGGAACTCGACGTCCGGATACTCGTTTTCGAGGCCGTCGTTTTTCTCCCGCTGTGTTTCGCACGCCCCGCACGTTTCTTGGGTGAAGAGGATGACCTTGGTCACGTTGGTTACTACGGTCTTGTGGCTTAACCACATTTCTACTCATAATCATAAGGTGAAGAGGACCTGTCTCTTCGATTCGAAAGCAAGTCCCCGCTTCGATGATGGGGAACGCAACGTGCGAGGCCGATTTTAAAGGAGGCGTATGCACGAGGAGGGAGACGAGCACTGCAAAGTATAGGGGTAGTATGGTCGTGGCTTCGATGAAGACTTCGAAGTCAGGCCTCCGATGCAGAGCCGAGTTCCTCTGTAACGGCCGCCAGCACACGCTCGAATCGTTCAGTGACCTCAGTTCCGATGGAATCGAGCGCATCGTTGTCGGTGATGCCGACCAATCGATGTGCATCGACTGCACTTACCACGACATCGCCGTCATCTGACTCGTAGACGATGACGTTACAGGGGAGGAGCGCGCCGAGTTCGATCTCTTCGGTCAACCCCTCGTATGCCAGAGGGGGATTGCATGCCCCGAGGATACGGTACTGGCGGAATTCTTCGCCGAGTTTTTCGTCGAGTGTCGCCTGTATGTCGATGTCACAGAGAACGCCGAATCCCTCGTCTTCAAGCGCAGTGATCGTCGTATCGACGACGTCGTCGAAATCGCCGGTCACGGACGTTTGTATTGTATAGTCCATGAATTACATACCCCGTCCACGGGGTTAACGGTTCGGGGCTGCCACGGCGGCCATCGGGTGGGAGTGGTACCGGTTGGAACAGTTGTTCCGGTCATCCGGTACGTTCGAGCTGTTCTCGCCGTCGATCGAACTCGTCGTCCGAGATTTCACCGCGGGCGTAGCGCTCACGGAGAACCGACAGCGACCGCTCATCGTCCCCACTGGATTCTCGGTCGAGGAGCGAATAGGCGATGTAGACCGGGGCGGCGATGAGGAGCCCCATCCAGAGGAGCCCCCAGAGGCCCATCGCCCCGCCGAAGAGGCTCCAGCCGCCACCCATCATGCCGCCGTAGCTTTCGCCACTGTGGGCAGCAACCGTGCCTGTTGCTGCAACGAGCAGCGGGATGGCGAGGATCGCTATTCGACGAGTCGTACGTCCGAGGGAGTTGGTGAGTTGTGTCATCTGTGTCGTGTGTTCGGTGAGTCGTGGTAGTCTGGCAGACGAGCGGAACTGGTCAGAGCCTTAGCAGCCGTTTGCCTGACCGTTCATCCCGCGGTGGGGGTGGTTGTCATCAGCCATCTCTTGGGCCATCTCATCGACGGTCATGCCCGTGTGCGATTCCATCTCCTCGACGGCACCCGGCCCCATGTGGTCGGTCATGCGGCCTTCCATCCAAGCCGCCCAGCCCGCTGTGTCGCTTTCGGCCATCTCGCCAGCTACCGTTTCGTTCCCCTGTGTCGGTTCGTCACCGTGTGCGCTGACTACTGGGGCTGCGAACGCGAGTCCGACGATCGCGAGCGCCACGAGCAGCCAACCTCCGAGTTTTCTGTTGGTCATTATCCGTCGCCTCAAGTCGTCCTACGGGGGGTCAGAGGTTATCTCCGTGGGTGTGAACACACACAGGAGAACGTTCGAGAACGTCTATAACGTCTTCTAACTGTTTCTCTCCCTTATTATCGTTCATACCCTCCGAATTCGGGGGATACAGTTGCTGCTAGCGTAGCACGATGAGTCGCGTACTCGGTGCTGAGATACTTTTTAGAAGCTAGACTGTTGCTGCTGAAGGTCTTCGCTTGGGTAGACGCGATAGGTTCTCCCTTGCCGTTCCCGGTACAACAAGCCGCGCTCCTCGAGAGCACTCACCGTTTGGCTCACCTTGCTTTTCGAGAAATCAGATCGATCGCGCAGTTCGATCTGCGTGATACCGGGCGATTCGAGTACGGGCCTGAGGATCCGTCGCTCGTCGTCAGGTAACAGATCGAGGACACGCGCGTTGGGACGTGCCTCTGGATTTGGCGAGCCAGCTATCTGGTCCTCATCATCCGTCGGTTGGGCCTGTTCCGCCGACGTCGAACTGAGGTCGATACTTTCTGTATGGTTGTTCCCGTCCGGAACTGCGATCTCTTCACGAATCAGGAGATATCCCCCGCCGATAACAGCCGCGATGAGAAGCGTTCCGAACACGTACCACAGTGGATTCGGGCCGTGCATCGCTCCCATCGATGTATCCATCATCGACCCCATCGACTGATCGAGGGCACGGCGCTGCTGATAGGCCTGCCAGCTGAGGATTCCGCCACCAAAGAGGACGGACGCAACGAGGAATCCAACGACGGTATCCGCTCGGCGTCGATTCATGTGCTCGTCCCTGATCGAGCGATCTGACTGCTCATGGGTCCCTTTCGAGCGCGACCGGCGAACCAATTGTGGTCCGTCACGGCACGACGCCGACGGTCAGCAGCGTTCCGTATTCCCGATACCGCTCGACCATCGCCTCCCGGGTCTCCCAATCCTCGGTCGGGAACGCCTCGGCGGGCGGAATCTCGGTTTCGCGGTCGGGGATGGTGTCCTGTTCGGCGACGTGGAAGCCGGCCTCGCGGAAGGCCTCGCGATACTGTTCGTAACTCCATCGCGTCATGTCGATGGAGATGGTGTCCTGCCACTCGTGGGTGTGGACGTTCTCCTCGAAGAAGTTGACCGCACAGTAGAAGGTGCCGCCGGATCGGAGGACCCGTCGCAGTTCTTCGAGAGCGCCGACGGGGTCGGGCGCGTAGTAGAAGGCCTCCATCGAGAAGGCGTGGTCGATGCTGTCGTCGTCGAAGGGCAGCGACTGGAAGTCGCCGAGGACGTAGCCCACGTTGGGGTCGTCGGTGTAGGTGCGGGCGTTGCGAACCATCTCGGGGGCGCCGTCGAGGCCGTAGGCGCGGCCGGCGTTCTTGGCCTCCCGGAGCGCACGGGCGGCGTAGCCGCTGCCACAGCCCAGATCGAGGACGGTGTCGCCTTCCTCGACGGGCATCCGCCCCAGCGCGTGTTTGGCGGTGTGCCAGTGGCGTTCCTCCATTCCCTTGTCGCGGCCGTCGGCGGCCCACGAATCGAATTCGGCGCGAACACTCATACCGGGGGTGGGAGCGCGCCGACCAAAACCGCCACGGCTTGGGGCCGTGTGGACGTCGCGGTCGCGTCTCGGACGGCGCCGTTTATATTCGACGGGCGTCAGGGTCGAATATGGCACGGCTTCGCCGCCCGAAAACGAACTTTCGGTTGGCCGACTCCGCACAGCAGGTCGTCGGCGGGTTCCTGCTTGCGGGCCCGTTCGTCGTCACCGAGGAGGTGTGGGTCCTCGCCGAGGACATGACCCTCCTCCAGTCGCTGGCGACGGCCGGCATCGTCTTCGCCATCGGCTACGCCGCGCTTTATAAGGCGGCCGGCCGGAATCCGGACGACGAATCGGATATCGCGGTCGGGATTCCGACGCGCTTTGCCTCGCTGATGGTCGTCTCCTACGGGTCGGTGCTGGTCCTCGCGCTCGCGTTCGGCGCGCCCGACACGTTTCTGAAGGGGACGCCGTGGCCCGAGATCGCCTTCGTCACGGCGCGGGCGGTCGGCGTCGGCGCGGTGTTCAGCGTCGTCGGCGCCGCGACCGCCGACTCGGTGTTCTGACCCCGCCACAATTTAAGACGGCCCCGGCCCCGTATCCCGGCATGGACTACGAACTCGCCATCGAGAACGCGCCCGATTCGGTTCCCGGCGGCACCGGTATCCTGCTGATTCATCCGAGCACCGGCGAGACCGACCGCATCGATACGGAGTTTCTGAACACCGATACCGACCGCTTCCTCGTCATCTCGACGCGGACGACCGCCCGCGAGGTCCAGCAGAAACTGGAGTATTACGGCGTCGACGAGACGAAGGCGGACATCCTCGATACCCTCTCGGTAGAGCGGGGCTACTCGCGACGCTCGTCGGACCACGTCCACTACGTCTCCTCGCCCGACGACCTGGCGGGCGTCGTCGACATCACCCGCGAGTTCCTCACCGAAAACGAGGGCAAGCGCCGCATCAGCCTCGATTCGGTGACCGAGATGGCCTACTACGCGGACGACGACCGCGCCCTCGAAGCGGTCGCGGAACTGCTGGAACTGCTGGAGAGCCACGACGCCGTCGGCCTCTTCCACCTCTCGGAGGAGGTCCACGACGCCGCCGTCGTCGAGCAGTTCACGGACCTGTTCGACGCCGTCATCTACCTCGACGAGGACGGCACCGTCGAGGCCGACTTTTAACTCTCAGAGGACGTCTTCGGCGGCATCGAGCGCCCGTTTTTGCCCCTCGACGAGGTGTGTGAAATCCGCGCCCGCGACCATGTAATCGAAGCCGAGCGAGCCGAGCGCCTCGATCTGCTCGGCCGTCGTCCCGAGCGTGCCGACGGGAACGCCCGCCGCCTCGGCGGCCTCGGTGGTCTTCTCGACGGCCGCGAGGAACTCCGCGTCGGTCCACTCGGCGAAGCGGTCGAGCGAGGCCGAGAGGTCCGCCGGCCCGACGAAGAGGGCGTCGACGCCGTCGACCGCCGCGATGTCGGCGGCGTTGTCGACGGCCTCGCCCGATTCTATCTGGACGATAAGCGAGAGGTCGCGGTGGCCCTCCCGGACGTAGTCCTCGAAGGTGCGGCCGTAGTCGGCGGCGCGGGCGGCGGCGACGCCACGAACGCCGGCCGGCGGATACCGGGTCGCATCGACGGCGGCGCGGGCCTCCTCAGCGGTGTCGACCATCGGCACGAGCAGGCCGTCGGCGCCGATATCGAGCAGGCGCTTGATGCGCACCGGGTCGTTCGACGGCACCCGGACGACGGCGGTGCCGTCGGCGGCCGCGACGCCCCGGACGCAGTCGGCGACCGATTCGAGGCCAAGCGGCGTGTGTTCGGTGTCCACGACGACGAAATCGAAGCCGCCGCCCGCGGCGATTTCCGCGACGGCGGGGTCCGAAAGCGAGGTCCACGTTCCGACGGTTCCGAAGAGGTCGTCCATATCGAGGCCGGCGTCGCCCAGCGACAAAACCGTGTGGAATCGGCGGGGCCCCCGAGCGCAGTCCTTTTGCCGCGGAAACGCGTGGATTCGTGTATGAGCGATTTCGACCGCGAAGCCGAACGCGAGAAGCTTCGCGAGAAGTACGAGGAAGACAAGGAGAAGCGACAGGCCTCCGAGCGGATGAGCGAACTCCTCCTGCAGGGTGCGACGATGACCAACCGCCACTGCAAGGAGTGTCACTCGCCCGTGTTCCGCTACGAGGGCGACGAGTTCTGTCCCACCTGCCAGCAGGTCGTCGACGAGAACGGCAACTTCGTCGGCCCGGCAGCAGAGGAAGATGGCGCGGCGTCGGCCGAAGCCGCCGCGAACGGCCAGCAGCCCGCCCCCGAGCCCGAACCAGCCGAGACGACGGCCGCGGAGGGCCAGCCCTCGCCCGGCGAGTCGACCGCGGGGACCGAACCGCAGTCCCGCGCCGACCCGTCGGAGCCTACCGTCGAAGCGGCCGCGGAACCGGCCGACGAGCAGATACAGGACGAGGTACCGACCGAGACCCGTCCGGCGCCCGCCCGCGAGCGTCGGCCCGCACGCGTCGACCCACCTGCTCGGCGGGAGGCGGACGCCGACGGTGAGGCCGCCGGCGAGAGTGCCGCTGGCGACCTCGGGGCGGCCGAGGCCGCGCTCGCCCGCGAGATTGCGGCGCTTTCCCGGCAGGCCGAGGAGACGCGGGATGTCGGACGCAAGCGAGACCTCTTTGCGGCCGCTCGCGAGGCGGCCGAAACCCTCCAGACGGTCCGTCGGCTCTGACTGCCGGCCTTCGCCCCGCCGAAAAGGCGCGGAATCACAACGCTATTGAAGGGCCTTGACCAACGCACGCATATGGTTACGACAGTGGGTATCGTTGGCGGGGCGGCGCTGACGCTCATCGCGGTCGTCCTGCATTTCTCGAAGGGCTCGGAGTGGCAGCCCCGCGAGGACATCTCACAGGAGGTCCTCGAAACGCGGGCCGAGACGGTCCCCGAGACGGAGTTCCCCGAACCCAGCAACCGCACCGTCGGCGGTGGCGGCGCTGCCGCCGCGGCCGTCGGTGCCGGCGAGGGTGAGGCCGAGGGCGAACTCGGCGAGGAAGAGGAGGATGCCGGTCCGGCGGCCATCCCCGACGACGAGGCCGAAACCTACGAGATCGAGTACGTGAAGGAAGGCGAGACCATCGAGGTCCAGGAAAACGAGACGCTGCTGGAGGCCGGCGAGGACGAGGGCTTCGATTTGCCCTACGCCTGTCGTGAAGGCCAGTGTATCTCCTGTGCCGGTCACATCGCTGACGGCGGCAACAGCGAGGACTACGTCGAGCACCACACCAACCAGATGCTCGGCGAACCCGAACTCGACGAGGGCTACACGCTGACCTGCGTCGCCTATCCGACCGCCGAGTTCTCGCTGGAAACCGGCGAATCGCCGTAACGAACACCGCCTTTCGTCCCCCCGCCGTTCTACGCTTTCTTTTCGACGTTTAGTCGACGAGCGGCACCGACGCGTCTTCGATATCCACTTCGTCGGTCAGGTCCTCGAAGTCGTCGACCGGACCTCTGACGAACATCGCATGACCCATGAGTGCTATCGAAACCGCTCCGAGTACAGCGATGGCCAGCGGCATCGAGACGCTCGTCAGCGCGCCGATAGCGCCGCCAGTGGCCAGCGAGAGAATGATGCCAGCCAGCACGAGGTCGTAATATTGGACCGTATACATGCCGCCAATTACGTGACCCGGCCGGATTAATTCGGGGGTGCGTGTCGCAACGGTTAAACCGCCGTCGGAGCTATCGACTGATAAGAGCCCGTAGCTCAGTGGACAGAGTGCTTGGTTCCGGACCAAGATGTCGCGGGTTCAAATCCCGTCGGGCTCGTTTCGTTCCTCACTTGTCACCAACGACCAATACCGACGATGAAGATGAGTTGCAGTGAGATAGACGATTCTCTCGAAGAACGGGGGTAGATTCGGGTACGGGATGGTATCGACGGCGGCGCGCGGTTCGACGTCTTCGACATCGGGGAATGACCCTGCTCGTGGCTCCTGTGGGTCGTGTTCTGTCGACCCGCAAAAAACCGAAACCGGGACAAGGGAGACGTGCGGGCGATTCGCTGTATGCTGACCGACGTTGCACGGACGTATTCCGAGGTGTTCGCACCCGAGTTCTTCGTCCTCCTCTGTAGTCTGCTGGTCATCAGTTACGAATGGCGAGCGGAGTCGGGGCGTTCACTCGCGGGCCTCGGTGGTCGTGTGGGTGTTCTCGGGTTCGGGTGGGTCGTCGCGTTCGCCATCTATCAGGGTGTGCCACGGATGGTCGGGGAACTCCCGGAATGGGGGCCGGATTTCACGGGGAGTGCCGGCTTGGGTGTCGGCATCCTCCTGATATGGTTCGTCTGGCGGCGCCGAGAGTGGGGGGACCACGTTCCGGCGTTCTCGCTGCTTCTCGTGGCTGTCACCGTTCCGCATCTCCTGATTACGCCGGTCTGGGACGTCTCGAGTCACGTCATCTACGCGGTGGTGCCGGCGGGCTACCTGTTGGTCGTGAACGCGCGGTTCGCGCCGGTCGCCGTCGTCGCGGTCGGGATGGTGGTCGCCCGGCCACTCGCCGGCGCTCACACGTGGCTGCAGTCGATTGCCGGGCTGCTCCTTTCGGTGGTTGTTCTGGTCGGCCTCGTTCGATTCGGGCCGCTGTCGGCAGGGGAGTAAGCGACGGCCGACGCCAGCCCCCGAGTCATCGGGGCCGCCTGAAAAACCCTGCTTTTCAATAGCTATGTCTCGCGAATCCGGCGTGTCGGGCGTTCATTCGCCGGCCTCGGTCCCAGTTGACAACTCGAATTCGAGTTGCCCGTCGAGGACGTGTCTTTGGTCGGTTAGCCCCGGTTCGACGAGTTCGACCGTGTTCTCAACGACGAGCCGACGGGCCGACTCGGGCCAGCGGGTGACCGGAAGTTCGATAAAGGCGGTCTCGTCGGCGATTTCGCCGAACCGGTGGACTTCGACGACTGCAGCCGTTCCCTCTCGGAACAGTGAGACGGACGGGTGGGGTTCGTGGTCTCCCATAAACGGGCCTTGGAGCGCGAGCCGTGGCGGAGTGCCATCGCCACCCAGTGCCACGAACCGCTGTGTGAGCGACTGCAGTTCGGTATCCTCGGGGTGTGAAATCGACGTGAAAAAATGGTCCGGCAAGGGGGAAAACGTGGGGTCGACGCCCACGGTAGCGAGAGTCGTGCCGTCCCCGCGAAATTCGAGATACTTCGCGTTATCCCGGGGGTCGTCGTCGGTCTTTACCGTCGGGGTCGTGTGTTCGGTCCGTGATTCGAAGGCACTACACCCCGCAGTGGTGGCGGCGACAGTCAGGGCGGATGCGAGGAACGCGCGACGGCGCATAGATGTCGACTTTGCTGGCAGCATCAAAAAACGTTGAGTGCTGGTACCGCCCTCGGCCGCTGGCCATGCCCGATGCTCCGAGAGGGGAGCAACGAACCTTCGGCGGGGTGGCCGACCCACTCGAGTTGGCGGACGAGAGGATAGTCACCGTCTCTACCCTCAAATATCAGTCGCTTTTTTCAGGTTCCGAAAACGGCCGGAATACTATTGGAGTCCAGCGGCCATACGACTCAAGGGGACGCATATGACGGACGAGACACCGACCGTGCTGGTCGTCGACGACGAGCGGGACCTCGCGGACCTGTATTCGGCGTGGCTGTCCGAACAGTACGAGGTTCGGACGGCGTACGGTGGTGAGGAGGCGATCAGCGTCCTCTCGGGGGCGGTCGACGTCGCCCTCATCGACCGACTGATGCCGCGGGTTTCGGGGGACGAGGTGCTCGACCACATCCGCACGGAGGGGTACGGCTGTCAGGTCTCGATGGTGACCGCCGTCGAACCCGATTTCGACATCATCGAACTCGGCTTCGACGAGTACATCGTCAAGCCGATTCGACGGGACGAACTGCTCGATGCCGTCGACACGCTGCTGTCCCGCTCCGAGTACGACCGCCAGTTGCAGGAGTTCTTCGCGCTGGCCTCGAAGCGTGCCGCCCTCCAGACACAGAAGAACGCCCACGAGTTGGCCACCAACGATGCCTACACCCAACTCACGGCGGAAATCGAGGAGTTGCGTTCGGAACTGAACCGAACGACCGAACAGCTCTCCGAGCGGGATTTCGAGGTCGAACTCCGGCGGTTGAGCGCCGATAGCTCCTAGCGAATCGTATTCTCCAGCGTCCCGAGGCCCTCGACGGTCAGACGGACGGTGTCTCCCGCATCGAGGAACCGTCCCAACTCCAGCCCACAGCCCTCGCCGACGGTGCCGCTGCCCAGCACGTCGCCCGGATGGAGGGGTTCGTCCTGCGAGACGTGTTCGATGATGTCCGCGAAGGAGTGGTACATCTCGCCCGCGACGCCCTCCGACCACGTCTCGCCGTTGACCTCGGCGGTCATCTCGGCGGTTTCGGGGTCGAACTCGTCGGGCGTGACGAGATACGGCCCTAACGCAGACGCGAAGTCCTTGCCCTTGGCGGGGCCGAGGCGGCCTGCCATCTCCTCTAACTGGATGTCGCGGGCGCTGAAATCGTCGAGTATCGTGTAGCCGGCGATGTACTCGTCGGCCTCCTCGGCGTCGATGTTCTCGCCGCCCTTGCCGATGACGGCCGCGATTTCGAGTTCGTAGTCGGCCTGCTCGGAGTAGTCGGGCCACGGTACTTCGTCACCGGGGCCGACGACGGTGTCGGCGTTGCCCTTGTAGTAGACGGGCATCTCGTACCAGACGTCCGGCGGGTCGCCGCCGAGGCTGTTGCGGACGTGTTCCTCGAAGGCCATGAAATCCCGCAGGGAGTTGGGCCGCGGCACCGGCGCTCGCAGACGGACCTCCTCGCGCTCGAAGCGGAGACGGCCGCCGGTCGGCCCGCGCTCGGCGTCGCTTCGGCGGGCGTACTCCAGTGCGTCTTTCGCCGCGTTCATCGCTCGCTCGCCACGCGAGAGGAAGGCGTTCATCTCGGGCGGGGCGTGGGCCTCGGCGACCGGCACCGGGTCGGCCTCGCCGTTCGACTCCAGCATTGCCGCGTAGGCCGTCGTTACGTCCACCAACGCGCCGTGTTCGTCCTCGACGCCGACCCGGCGCTTCGGGCCGACTGGCGTCTCGACCTCGAAGGTGGCGAGCTTCATGCTTCGTCCTCCTCGATGACGGCGACGGGTCGAACCCACCCGGCGCTGCCGTCCTCCACGACGATTGGAAACGCCACCAGCGGCACGTTCGTCTTCCGCGGCAGTTCGTCGAGATTGGCCATCTTCTCGATCTGGCAGTACTCCTTCTCTCGGCCGGCGAGATGGGACGGCCACAGTTCCTCGCTGTCGCCCGTCTCCTCGAAGCGCGAACCCATCTCGAGGAACGGCTTGTCGAATCCGTAGGCGTCGGTGCCGATGACCTTGATGCCCTGTTCGACGAGCCACGTGGTCGCGTCGGCGCCCATCCCGGGGAAATCGGTCAGATACGCCGCCTCGCCCCACAACTCGTCGGCGCCAGTCTGGATGAGGACGATCTCGCCCGCCGAGAGGTCGTGGTCCAACTCGTTGAGCGCCTCTTGCAGGTTGTCGACGCCGATTTCGGCGCCCGAATCGAGATGGCGCATATCGAGGACGACGGCCTCGCCGAGGCCCCACTCCAGCGGCACCTCGTCGATGGTGCGGGCCGGCTCGCCCTCGCTTTCGGCGCCGTAGTGGTACGGCGCGTCCATGTGGGTCGCGGTGTGGGTGATGGCGGTTATTTCCTCCCACGCCAGCGCCGTGCCGTCGGGGAAGTCGTCGGCTTCGACGTCCTTGCCCATGGCCTGGAGGTTCTGAGCGAGCCATTCGGCGCCCTCGCGGTGGTCCATCCGGTCTATCTCCGCGGGGTCCGGTTCGCTCGCGGCGCCGTCCTCGATGCCGACCGAGAGGTCGATTAGCGTGGCATCCGTGAACATACCATCCTACGGAACGGGAAGCGACCTATAACTTCGCCCGTCGGAAGTCGCTACAGGAACCCGCCGACGGCCGTCCCGACCAATACTGCGAGGAGGGCCAACAGCAGGGTTCCGGCCGCGTTGGCCGCCGCGGTACCCGTCTCGCCGTCCTCGGCCAACCGAACCGTCTCGACGGCGAACGAGGAGAAGGTCGTGAAGGCCCCACAGAAGCCGACGGCACCGGCCAGCAGCGCTGTCTCGCCGAGACCGGCCGCCAGCAGAACGCCGATGGCGAAACTCCCGAGGACGTTGACCGCGAGTGTATCGACTCCCCGGCCCTCGATGGCCTGCCCGACGGCGTAGCGGGCCAGCGCGCCCGCCGCCCCGCCGAGGCCGACCGCGAGCGCGCTCACGAGCGCCATCCGACCACCTCCCGGGCGAGCAGGACCGCGAGAAAGCCGAGCGCATAGTTGGCGACGACGTTCAGCGCCGCCAGTCGCGGCGCCAGCGCCACCGTCTCGGAGGCGAAGGTGCTGTAGGTGGTAAACGACGAGAGAAAGCCCGTCGACAGCAGGAGTCGCGCGGCGTCGGGAATCCGGCCGCTTTTGGCCGTCTCGTAGACGACCAGTCCCAGCAGGAACGCGCCGGCGATGTTGGCCGCCAGCGTCCCCCACGGAAACGCCTCGGGCAACGCCACGGCGACGGCGTGACGGCTCACGGCGCCAGCGAAGCCGCCGGCCGCGACGAGTGCGGCGTCCCGAGGTCGCATGCGGAGGAGTCCACGGGGCGGATACTTACTGGTTGTCGTAACGATGTCCTGGCCATCTTGGGGTCCATCCTCGACGAGGATTTATATACGAATCCGCGGCCACCGACCCCATGCGACACAGCGACGGACTTCTCGCCGACGAACGTGGCATCGAGGGGTTGCCCGTCCGACTCGTCATCGCGATGGTCGTCGGCGTCGCCAGCCTCTCGGTCATGATGAGCATGCTGTCGGGCATCTCGGGACTCTCGGTCACCGAACTCGACACGCAACCGGAACCGGAGGTGGTCGTGCCCGGCAACGAGACGGTCGAGGTGCGGGTCGTCGACCCCGACGGTACCGGAGTGAGCGACGCGACGGTCATCGCTCGCGGCGGATCTGCACGGTTGGATGGCGTCGAAACGGCGAAAACGGACGAAAACGGCACTGCCGAGCTTCAGCTATCGCCCGAACTCGGGCCGAACCAGCGCGACGGAACCGTCGAGTTCGACGTCAAGCCGCCGGCTGGAAGCGAGTACGCCGACGAACGGGAGAACACGGCGCTGTTGGTGGTCGAGGAATGAGGTGTACATAACCCTTCTTATAAATGGGGCGAGCGCGGCGGCTTGCTCAACCACGCGGCCTGCGAAGCCCTCAGCCGGCTGGCGCTCACGTCTCCCTTCGGTCGCCGTTCGCGCTCCGAGGATCTCGCTCCCTGCGGTCGCTCCGACCCTCGCATGCGGTCGCTGAGCGACATATCCTCGCTCGCTCTGCTCGCTCGGATAGCGGTCACTCAGACGACTAAAATGAACGCCAGCCGGCTTCGCCCTTCGAGTCCTACCAGGGCCGCACCGCGAACCGCAGCCACACACCTCCCCAACCAACTCCCTCGCTGCGCTCGGTCGTCCCTCGCGCGCTGGCCGGCCGGACCGCGGTTCGGCTTCGCTCACCGCGGTCGGCCAGCGCGCGCCATTTATAAGAGTCATCTGGCCGGGAGCGCGTGCGGCCCCTCGGGCCGCCGCGCGACCCGGGGGAGGGCAGGCGCGGTGCTGTGCGGTCGCGGTCCTTGGTGGAATGAAAGGGCGAGGATCGCTGGCGTTTATATAGTCGCTACGCGGGCACTATCCGACCGGAGGGAGGATATCCCGCGTAGCGACCGCCAGTGGGCCGAGGGCTTTCCGGCGGTTAGCGGTCAAGAAGTCGCCACGCTCGGTTTATAAATGAATACAAGCAGAACCAGCAGACAGAGGGATTCCTAGAACTGCTCGTCCCAGTTGATCCACGTCTGCTCCCAGCCCTTCCGGCGCTCGGCGGCGCGACGGGCGTGTTCGCGGTCCTCGCGGCGGGTCCGGTTGCGCTCGATGGTGTCGGCCTGCTCGCCCTCAACGAGCATCGGCTGGAAGGCGACGGTGCCGAACTCGGCGGCCGGTTCCTCGTCGTCGCCCTCGACGGCGACGAGTTCCTGTGCGCCGACGCCGAGCGGCATGACGAGTCGCCCCTCGTCGGCCAGTTGGTCCAGCAGCGCCCGCGGTGGGTTGGCCGCGGCGGCTTCCAGCAGAATCCGGTCGTAGGGTGCGTAATCCGGCAGGCCGCGGGCGCCGTCCCGGCAGTCGACGAGGACGCCGGGATAGCCCGCGCTGGCGAGGTTCGAGCGGGCGTCGTAGACGAGTCGGCGCGTGATGTCGATGGCGTGGACGGAGGCTTCGCCGACGATTTCGGCGATGACTGCCGCGGTGTAGCCGACGCCCGAGCCGACCACGAGCACGTCGTGGTCCGGTTGGACGTCGAGGGCCTCCAGCAGGCGGCCGGCCGCGCTCGGCGAGAGGACGCGCGTGCCGAATCGCTCGAAGGAGCGGTCGGCGTAGGCGGCCGAGTCGTCGTCGACGAACGGCTCGCGGGGCACCTCCCGCATTGCAACGCTGACGTGCTCGGAGCTCACGACGGCCTTGGCCTCGTGTTCGAGGCTGTCGACCATATCGTCCCGGAGCACGGCGGGGTCCATATCGACGCCTCGGTGCCGGAGCCTATTCAACTACGCGCCCGACGGCCGCCGCGTGGGGACTCGACGGGACGGCCTCGATTCGGACGTCGCCGTAGCCGTCGGCGAGCCACGACCGGACGGCGCCCGCGTCGTGGGCGGCACCGCGGCCCGCGGCGAGGCGGTCGATATCCTTCAGCGACGCGTCGTCGGTCACGCCTTGGAAGGCGTCGATGAAGACGGCCGCCGGGGCGGCGTCGCTTGCGGCGGCGACGATGTCCCGGGCGTCCTTGTCGTCGTATCGCTGGAGGACACCGATACCGACGACGAGGTCACACGGTGGCAGGTCGGCGTCCGTGGGGTCGCCCGCTTGCAGACCGACCGATTCGTGAGAAAGCAGCGGCTCGACGGCCTCGATACGCTCCGACGTGTCGTAGAGGGTGACGGACCAGCCGCGGTCGGCGAACTCAACGGCCCGGGAGCCGCCCCCGTCGCCCAGTACGACGACGCGGTCGCCGTCGGGGGCGGCGTGGACGGCCGTCGTCACCTCGGAACGGACGCGGGCGGCGTCGGCGGCGCGCTCGCGGCCGAGTTCGTTGCGGAGCGCGTCGGCGGGTTCGGGCGGGTCAGCGCCGGCCAGTGTCTCGGGGAGGGCGACCCAGCGGTCGAATGCGTCGAGTTCGGCGGGCAGGCGGCCGATAGACCGGAGGTCGGTCTTCGTGAGGAAGCCGAGCAGACGGTTGGTCGGTTCGTATTCGCCGTCGACGTGGGCCAGAAAGCCCCGTGCTTCGAGTGCAGCGACGAGTCGTTCGGCGGATTGGGGGTCGATGTCGGCCTCGTCGGCGACGGCGTCGGCCGTTCCAGCCGTGGTCGCCAGCGCGTTGAGGGCGCCACAGCGACGGCCCGCCCACAGCAGGGCGAGTTCGCGCCATTCGACGGCCGCACGGTCCCCTGTCGGCACGGGTCAGTCCCCCTGCATCCGGACGAACCGGACGCCGCCGTGGTCCTCGCGGTCCAGTCCCTCCTCGGTCTTGGTCGCCTTGACGAGGCGCTGTTCGGTCGTGCCGAGGGGAGCGACGAGAACGCCGCCCTCGCGCAACTGGTCGACGAGAGGGTCGGGTATCTCGGCGGCGGCGCAGGTGAGATAGGCCGCGTCGTAGGGGGTGTGTTCGGGCCAGCCCTCGTGGCCGTCGCCGACGCGAATCTCGATATCGTAGCCGAGGTCCGAGAGGGTCTCGCTTGCGTCCTCGGCCAACTCGTCGACGTATTCAACGCTGTAGACGTTCCCGTCGCCGACGATTTCGGCGGTGACGGCGGCGTGATAGCCACAGCCGGTACCGATTTCGAGGACGGCGTCGCCTTCCTCTAACTCCAGCAATTCGGACATGATGCCGACGATGTGGGGCGCCGAGACGGTCTGGTCCGACCCGATGGGAAGGGGGCGGTCGACGTAGGCGCGGTCGCGGTTCGCTTCGGGAACGAACTCGTGGCGGGGGACCGCCTTCAGCGCCTCGATGGTCGTCTCGTCCTCGATGCGACCGGTCTCGACGAGGGCGTCGACCATGTTCTTGCGCTGTTCGTCGAAGTCGTCGCCGTCGGGGGTGCCGCGGAACATGGGCCTACCAGCCGGACCACGCCCGCTGACGGGAGTTCTCGTTGCGGGCGTAGACCCGTTTGAGGTCCTTCGCGAAGGCGTAGTCGCCGTCGTGGTCGTAGCCCTCGCGGTCGTAGTTGGTCGCGTCCTCGCGGACGAGCAGGCGCTCGACGGTGAACTCCTCGTCGCCGTACTCGGTGGTTTCGCCGACGACGAACTTCTCGTCGCCCGGCACCTGTATTTTCGTGCTGCGGCTCTCGTCGTGGCCCCCGTCCTTCGGGTGTAGCGTCAGGTTGACCTGAACGTTCCCCACGGCGCGGGTCCAGACGGTCTTGATGTCCTTGGCTTCGGCCTCGTCGGCCCGTGCGTCGGTGGTCAGTTCCATCGACGTGATGCGGGCCCGATAGAGGGCGGCGTCGGTCTCGACGAGCAGTTCGTCGCCGACTTCGAGTTCCTCCTCGGGGTCGAGTTCGATGCGGCCCTCCTCGCTTTCGCCGTCCTGGGAGACGATGACCCGTCGGTCGATGGTCGAATCCTGCTCGATGGTGGTCTTGTGAACGTGGCCACACTCGCTGCATCGAACGGTCGCCTGCCCGCCCTGCTTCAGTACCTCGTGGGCCGTCTCATCGGCCGGAGAACAGGACGGACAGCGGACCGCAACGCGTTGTTGACTCATTATACGACAATTCTCGCGGGAACGTATAAGGGCGTGGCTCCGGCGCGGGACCAGCTCGGAGGCCGATGGTGCGAAGACGGGAAGACGACGTTTACAGGCCTTCCAGCGACCGAAGGCGCTGTTCGACTTCCGGCGGTGCGGCGCTTGGGCCGTCACGGACGCGGTGGTCCGGCACGAGAAGCGGCGCGGGGTTTTCGGCCAGCGCCGTCCGCACGAGTTGCAGGTCCTCGGGTTCCTCGGGGTCCAGCCCCGGTACCAGCGCGGCGAGTTTCTCGACGCCGACCTGCGAGCCGTAGGGGACGCCGCGGACGGCCTCCAGTACCTCCCGCTGGTCGGTCGGCATCGTCAGGGCCACCTCGACGTCGTTGAAATCGTCCTCGGTGCCCTCCAGATACGCCTGAATCCGGTCGAGGAGTTCGAGGTCGTCCGTGGCGTCCGCGTCGGGTACCTCCGGAAACGACACCGACAGGACGCGACCGCTCGCGTAGCCGACCTGTACGTAACAGTCCAGATACTCCGACTCCCGCGCGTAGATACCGGCCTCCGCCTCGGTGCTCATACTCCCGACTGTCGGGTGTCGATGGCTTGTAACTTGAGGTGTTCGAGATCGGCGCGGCCACTCATCCGAGCGGCGCCGGTAGCGGCCACGTCATTTCTGCTGCTCACTCCGCGACGCGGGAAAAACGAGGCCAGCGCGCGGCCATCCGTGCGTCACCGAGACGCAATCCTTATGTACAAATGAGTCCGTTAGAGTACAGTAATGAACACAACTGACGAGTTGGCGCCGGTGGTCCGCTCGATTCTGGAGGCGGCCGCCGAGCGGTCCGGCGGTGACGAGCGCGTCGCCGTCGACCCGCGGTCGCTGCCGGAGGCGTTCGCCGCCGCGGAGGCCGACGGCCGCGTCCCCCTCATCGCGGAGGTGAAGCCGACCAGTCCGACGACCGACGGCGAGCGGACCGACGACCCCGTCGCACTCGCCGAGGCGATGGTCGAGGGCGGCGCTGCCGCGCTGTCGGTGCTGACCGAACCCGAGCATTTCGGCGGGTCGCCCGAGACCCTGCGTCGGGTCCGGGAAGCCGTCGATGTACCCGTTCTCCGGAAGGATTTCATCGTGCGCGAGGAGCAACTCGACACCGTCGAGGCCGACGTCGTGTTGCTCATCGTCCGGTTCGTCGACGACCTCGAAGGTCTGCTCGAAGCCGCCCGCGAGCGCGGCTTCCAGGTGCTCGTGGAGACGCACACCCCCGAGGAAGTCGAGACGGCGCTCGATGCGGGTGCGGACATCATCGGCATCAACAACCGCGACCTCGCGGAACTGGAGGTCGATTTGGGGACGTTCGAGCGTGTCGCCGACTCGATTCCGGCAGCAACCCGCGAGAGCGTCACCCTGATTGCGGAAAGTGGCATAGGGTCACGGGAAGACGTCTCGCGAATGCGCCGCGCCGGGGCCGACGGCCTGCTCGTCGGGTCGGCCATCATGGACGGGGACGTTCGCGAGAACACACAGGGACTCACCAATGTCTAAATCGGACACGAAATTCGGCGATTACGGCGGCCAGTACGTCCCCGAGGCGTTGATGCCCGCCATCGAGGAGTTGACCGACGCCTACGAGCGGTACGTACTGGACAACGAGGACGGATTTATGGACGAGTTCCGCCAGCGCATCCGGGACTTCGGCGGGCGCCCCACCCCGCTACAACGGGCCGACCAACTCTCCGAGCGCTACGACACCGAGGTCTACCTCAAGCGCGAGGACCTGCTGCACGGCGGCGCGCACAAACTCAACAACGCCCTCGGGCAGGTCCTGCTGGCGAAGTACATGGGCAAAGAGCGCATCATCGCCGAGACCGGCGCCGGCCAGCACGGTACCGCGACGGCGATGGCCGCCGCTCACCTCGATATGCCCTGCGAGATTTATATGGGCCGACGGGACATCAACCGCCAGCGACCCAACGTCTTCCGGATGCGCATCAACGGCGCCGAGGTCAACCCCGTCGATATCGGCCGCGGCACGCTCAAAGAAGCCATCTCGGAGACGATGCGCGACTGGGCGACCACCGTCGAGACGACCCACTACGTCATCGGGTCGGTCGTCGGCCCCGCGCCGTTCCCGGCGATGGTCCGGGACTTCCAGTCGGTCATCTCGAAGGAAGCACGCCGCCAATCCGAAGAGCAGTTCGGCGAACTGCCGGGCGCCGTCATCGCCTGTGCCGGCGGCGGCTCGAACACGATGGGCGCCTTCGCCGAGTTCATCGACGACGAGGACGTCGACCTCTATGCGGTCGAAGCGGGAGGATCATCGCTGACCGTCGACGAGGAGGAAGGCGTCGCCCCGCACTCGGCGTCGCTGTCGACGGGCGAGGAGGGCGTCCTCCACGGCGCGCGCACGAAACTCCTGCAGGATACCCACGGCCAGATTATGGAGTCCCACAGCGTCTCCTCGGGGCTCGACTACTCCGGCGTCGGCCCCGAACTCGCATACCTCGTCGACGAGGGTCGGGTCATCCCGAAGAACGTCGGCGACGAGTCGGCCCTCGAAGCCTTCCACCGGCTTTCGCAGGACGAAGGTATCATTCCCGCGCTGGAAACGGCTCACGCCTTCGGGTTCCTCGAAGATGTCGCTGGCCCCGACGGTGACGGTTCCGTGGACCTGCCCGATACCGTCGTCGTCAACGTCTCCGGCCGCGGGGACAAGGACCTCGAAGCCGTCATCGAGGAGACCGACAAGCGCGAGTTGGAGAACGCGCCGACGATGGAGGTATTCGAGTAATGTCTCTGGAAGATGTTTTCGACGAACCGGCCTTCGTCCCCTATCTCGCGGCCGGCGACCCCGATTTCGACTCTTCCATCGAGTACGTCGAAGCCCTCGAACGCGGCGGCGCCGACATCATCGAACTCGGCCTGCCCTTCTCGGAGCCCATCGCCGAGGGGCCGACCATCCAGCAGGCCGTCGTCCGGTCGCTGGAGGGGGGCATGACCCCCGAACGGTTCTTCGAGTTCGTCGAGGAACTCGACGTCGAGGTGCCGCTGGTCTGTATGACCTACTACAACCTCATTTACCAGTACGGCGAAGACGGCGACCCACCCGTTCTGCCCTTCGTCGAACGCGCTGCCGAGGTCGGCCTTGAGGGCTTCGTCGTTCCGGACCTGCCCGCCGAGGAGGCCGCCCTCCTGCGGGAGGCCTGCGACGACTACGGCCTCGACCTCGTGTTCATCGTCGCGCCGACGACGAAGGGCGAGCGCCTCGACCGCATCATGGAACAGGTCTCGGGCTACGTCTACGTGCAGGCCCGCCTCGGCGTCACGGGCGCCCGCGCGGACGTCTCCGACCAGACCGAGGAGAGCCTCGCACGCCTCGAAAAATACGACGTCCCGAAGGCCGTCGGCTTCGGCATCTCCAGCGGCGAGCAGGCCGCCGACGTCGTTGCGGCGGGCGCTGACGGCGTTATCGTCGGTTCGGCACTCGTCGATATCGTCGCCGAAGGACACGAAGAGGACGAACCGACCGAAGAGACCGCCGCGAAACTGGAATCGCTCGCTCGCGAACTGAAGGAGGGCGCCCTCGCTGGCGCGCAACGTCGGCCGCGACCGGAAGGAACATGACCGAACCTACCACACCCACACATATGACCACAGGGACCGCTGCACGCCTCGACCGAATCGGCACGGACGGCCGCTACGTCACCGTGCCGATGGACCACGGCATCACACTCGGCCCCGTGAAGGGCCTGAAGGACATCGAATCGACCATCGACGCCGTCACCCGCGGCGGCGCCGACTCCGTACTGACCCAGAAGGGTATCGCCGACCGCGTCCACGGCAACAAGAACGACGCGGGCTACATCGTCCACCTCAACGGGTCGACGGTCATCGGCCCGGACTCCAACGACAAACGGACGACCGGCTCGGTAAAATCGGCCATCCGCGCCGGCGCCGACGCCGTCTCCTTCCATTTCAACGTCGGCTCCGACTACGAGCCCGAGCAGATGTCGGAACTCGCCGAAGTGACCGAGGAGGCCGCCGACTACGGCATCCCGGTGCTGGCGATGACCTACGCACGCGGTCCCGGTATCGAGGGCGACGACCCCGAGGCGCTCGGCCACGCCGTCCGCCTCGGCGAGGAGTTGGGCGCGGACCTCATCAAGACGGGCTACAGCGGCGACGCCGAGAGCTTCGAGCACGTCTGCGAATCCACGTCCCTGCCCGTCCTCATCGCCGGTGGCTCGCCGGACGGCGACCTCTCGGCGCTACAGGATGTCCGCGGTGCGATGGACGCCGGCGGCGCCGGCGTCTCGATGGGCCGGACCATCTTCCAGCACGACGACCCGGAGAAGATGGCTCGCGCAGTCTCGCTGGTCGTCCACGACGACGTTTCCGCCGAAGACGCACTCGAACGCGCCGGCCTCGCGGTCGAGGCCTGAGCGGTCACTCGCCCTTCGAGCCCTCGACTTCCCGATTTTCGGGCCCGCAGACCGTCTGTACTGTTTCTCGGTCGCTCAGTCCAACGAAGGGTCGTGACTCGGATTGGCCGTCACGGGCGCGGTGAGCACAGCCCAAAGTTCGACGAGGAACACGGCCCACGCGACGGCGATGAGGCCATACCCCGTAAGCGAGAGCAGGTCGGAAACCCCCGCCAGTTGGGGCAGTGCGGTCACCCAGAGTAGCGCCATCCCGAGGTTTATACTCCCGATTTGCCACCACGACGGCTGGCCGACGGCCTCGCTCGCAGCGGCGAGGCCACCGAGCGGATTCGACGTCTCCTCTGTTATCGCGACGGTAGCGAGCGGGAGGAACGCCATCGCCAACTGGAGCATCCAGCCGAAGACGAGGCCGTTGATGGCGGACTGCTCGATAGCCGCCGCTGGAACGGCCTCGGGGAACAGCAGTACGAACGGAGCCACGGGGACGGGGACGATAAGCCAGAGATACGCCCCGAGGACGAGCGCGAGGCGGTTCGGCTGGGTCCGGCTGCTGGCCCGATAGGTGCCGACGACGTTGGCCAGCAACGCGACGGTCCCCACGACGTAGATGGCGAGGCCGGCCATCGTGAGTTCGTTGCGCGCCAGCCACGGTCCGGCCACGAGCCCGGCAGCGCCGACCGTGAGCCCCCAGTAGGTCACGCGGCCGAGTCGGGGATACCGGAGGTCGGTCCCGAACAACTCGGGCAGGGCGACGAGCAGGACACCGGCGACGACGAGGGCAAGGAATCCCCAGACGTTGGCGTGAACGTGGGCTTCGATGGAGCCGAAGTAGCCGCCGGGGCCGTGGACGTTCAGGAGCATGCCGAACGCGGCCAGAATGCCGACGACCAGATACCACGGTGCAGTCCTGAAGAAGTGACCCGAATCGGTGCCGCCGCCCACGAGCGAGGTGACCGTCAGCAGCAGGCCGCCGAGCGCCCCGAGGACGAGCGTCGCACCGACCACGGCTACCGTGGACTCGCCCGTCGCCATCCCGACCAAGATGAGCGGATAGCCGGCGTTCAGCGATAGCCATTGCAGCCAGCGGAAGCGTCGTGAGATGCTCCACGACGTACGCCCGACCGCTCCGACGACGGGCAAGAGACCGAACAGCGCCTGCGTGAGGCCGCCGATGGTGACGAAGTGAATCGTGAGCCACCGGAGACGGGGGAGTCCTCCCATCAGTCCGGCGTCGACCGCCAGTTTGCCGACGATAGCGAGTAGACCGACCGTGAGATACAGGCCGGCCATGACGAGAAACGGGTCGTTTCGTGTCCGTAGTGACATTGTCGTGTTCGAACCTGCGAGACGGTACGCCGCTTTCACGGGTAGCGATTGTTCCGAACGACACAGGGGTACGCGAATACCTTCGCTTGGTACGAACATGTTCGCACAAGCTTCGAGGGTAGCGCGGTCCGACGTATCCGTATGCCACAGGCCCGACTCTCGATTTCGCTTCCCGAGGACATCTGGATGCACGGCGTTTCGACGACGTACGCGGAGACGGAATTTCAGGTGTTGACTGCGCTTATGGGTGAGAATGCGGGTATCGCCCTGCTCAGCATCACGACCGACGACCTGCTTTCGATTACGACCGACATCGAACGCCAGCCGGACGTGACGGCCATCGACCTCCTCTGGAAGCAGGCCCGGACCGGGCTCGTGCAAGTCGGGACGACGAGCCCTCCGCTGCTTTTGCCCCTCTGGGAAGCCGGCATCCCCATCGAGATGCCGTTCACGATACGGGACGGCACGGCGACGTGGGAGTTGACGACCACCGCCGAGCGGCTGTCGGCGCTCGGAACGTATCTCGAACGGGCAGACATCGGCTACGAACTCGAACACACGGCCGAAATCGGCACGCCCAATGCCGACCGGCTATTGACCGAACGCCAACGAGAGGTCCTGCTCGCTGCGCTCGATGCGGGCTACTACGCGGTGCCGCGGGAGGTGACGCTGACCGAACTCGCCGAACGGCTGGATATCTCGAAGGCCACATGTAGCGACATCCTCCACCGGGCCGAACACAGCGTCCTCTCGTGGTTCGCCGAGGAACACGCCGGACGAACGTAGCTCCCTCCGACTCGCTATCTCCCGGAGCAGGGCCTAACGGAGGTCCTCAGTCCGTCTCTTGCTCGCGAAGGTCCGAGCGCCTGATTTTGCCGGTCGTCGTCGTCGGCAGTTCGTCGACGAACTCGATCTCCCGCGGGTACTCGTGTTTCGCGAGGTCCTCCTTGACCATCGTCCGGACCTCTTCCCGGAGGTCGTCGTCCCCGTCGACGCCGTCGACGGGTTGACAGAACGCCTTGATGACCTCGCCGCGGGTCTCGTCCGGAATCCCGATGACGCCGACCTGCTCGATGTTCGGGTGTTCGAGGATGGCTTCCTCGACCTCCCCGGGGCCGACGCGGTAGCCGCTCGTGATGATGAGGTCGTCGTCGCGGGACTTGAACCAGATGTAGCCGTCGTCGTCCTGCTCGGCGAGGTCGCCCGTGAGGTGCCACTCACCGACGCGGACGCCCTCCGTTTTCTCCGGCTGGTTCCAGTACTCCTCGAAGAGGACCGGGTCCCCATCGCGCTTGACGGCGATTTCGCCGACTTCGCCGGTCGGACGTTCCTCCCCGGTTTCGGAGTCGATGACGGCGACGTCGTGGCCGGGGACGGGCTTGCCCATGCTGCCCGGTTTCGCGGGGAACCACGACTGGCAGTTCGCCACCAGCAGGTTCGCCTCCGTCTGGCCGTACAACTCGTTCATCGCGACGCCTTCCAGTTCCGCGTCGGCCCATTCCATGATCTCCGGCGTCAGCGGCTCGCCGCCGGAACAGACCGCCTCCAGCGCGAGGTCGTAGTCGTCGGCGTCGACGTTCATCATCATGCGGATGGCGGTCGGCGGCAGGAACGCCGAGGTGACGCGGAACTCCTCCATGAGGTCGAAGGCGGTCTCGGCGTCGAACTCGCCCATCGGATAGCCGAGGACGGGCCGGCCGTAGTGCCACGCGGGAAAGAGCAGGTCGCCGAGGGCGCCGATCCACGCCCAGTCCGCGGGCGTCCAGCAGACCGCCTCGGAGACGTCGAGTTCGAAGTACATCCGGAAGGCCGGACAGTGGCCGACCCACGCGGAGTGGGTGTGGAGTGCGCCCTTCGGCGGGCCGGTCGAACCGCTGGTGTACATGATGGTCGCTGGCGTCTCCGGGCCCGTCTCGACTGGGTCGAAGGAGGCGGATGCGCCCGTCAGCAGGTCGGCGAAGGATTCGGGGTCTGCGTGGCTTCCCTCGTGGCGCCAGTCGACCTCGACGACGGTTTCGAGGTCCGGGCAGTTCTCGCGGGCCTCGGCGACGGCCTCGTAGCGGCCAGAATCGACCATCACGGCCGTCGCGGCGCTGTCCTGCAGGCGGTACTCGAGCGCGTCGGGACCGAAAAGCACCGACAGCGGCATCGAGATGGCGCCGAGTTTCCAGCAGGCCAGATGCGTTATCGGGTTGGCCGGTATCTGCGGCAACACGACTCCGACGCGGTCGCCGCGTTCGACGCCCGCATCGGCGAGGGCGTTCGCGAGGCGGTCCGAGAGGCGGTCAAGGTCCGCGAACGTGTAGGTCTCCCGGCGACCGTCGGGGTAGGCCTGAAACAGCGCGACCCGCGCCTCCGGGTCATCGTGCTTGCCGACGAGGTCGTAGGCAGCGTTGTAGTCGCTCGGTACGTCCCATTCGAACTCCTCGCGTGCCGTCTCGTAACTCTCCGTCGGAAGTGTGACGTTCCATGTCATGGCTGTGTCTGTGGGTAGTGGGCTCTATCGGGTGCTCACTCGGCCTCTGCGCCCCCGACCGAGAGGTACTCGTCGAGCAGGTCCTCGCGGTTTCGAAGGTCGTCGACGGCGCCTTCCCAGACGTTCGCCCCCTTGTCGATGATGTAGGCGTGTTCGCCGAGGTCGAGGGCGAAATCGACGTTCTGTTCGGTCATCAGCACGGTCACGTCCCGCTCGACGACGTCGCCGAGGACCTCCCGGAGGTCCTCGACGATGACCGGCGCGAGCCCCTCGGTCGGTTCGTCGAGCAACAGGAGGTCGGGGTTCTGGACCAGCGCCCGGGCAACCGACAGCATCTGCTGTTCGCCGCCCGAGAGGTTCTGTCCCCGGTTCTTCCGCAGGTCGTCGAGCACGGGGAAGATGTCGAACATCTCCTCGATTGTCCGTGGGTCGTCGGCGAGTTCGTGGGCCAGTTGGATGTTCTCCGTGACCGTCAGGGTCGGGAAGATTCGCCGCCCCTCGGGGACGAGTTTGATACCGCGCTGGCTGATGCCCTCGACGGACAGGTCGCTGATGTCCTCGCCGCGGTATTCGATGTGGCCCTCGCGGCGCGGGACCGTTCCCGTAATCGCACGGAGCGTCGTCGTCTTGCCGGCGCCGTTCCGCCCCAGCAGGGTCACGACGTCGTTTTCCTCGATGGCCATCTCAAGGTCGAACAGGACGTGGCTGTTGCCGTAGTAGGCGTTCACCTCGGAGAGTTCGAGGATGGTCATGCCTCCTCACCTCCGCTGGCCTCGGTGGGGCCAGTGGGCCCTTCGTCGTCCTCGTCGATGCCGAGGTAGGCCTTGCGGACGCGCTCGTCGGCCATCACCTCGTCCGGCGTCCCGCGGGCGATGAGTTCGCCGTTGTCGAGCACGAGGATGCGGTCGGAGATACCGAGGACGACGTCCATGTCGTGTTCGGTCAACACGAACGTCGTGTCGGTCGTCTCGTCGAGTTCCCGGACGAGTTCCACCATCCGGTCGGTCTCGGTGGGATTCATCCCCGCGGTCGGTTCGTCCAGCAGGACGACCGACGGGTCGGTCCCGAGTGCGACCGCGATTTCGACCTTCCGGATGTCGCCGTGCGAGAGGTTTGCACACGTCTCGTCGGCGACGTCCTGAAGGTTCGTCAACTCGAGTATCTCGCGGGCGCGCTCGGTCAACGCCTCGTCCTCCTGGGCGATCGAGCGAATGTCGAGGGTCCGCTCGTCCCGACTGATGCGGGCGATGCGGACGTTGTCGATGACCGACAGCCCCTCGAAGACGTTGTTGATCTGGAACGCCCGCGAGAGGCCGAGTCGGTTGATCTCGTAGGGGGGCTTCCCGGTCGTCTCGACGAGTTCGTCGCCGTCCCGCGGTCGGATGTGGACCGACCCCGCGGTCGGTTCGTACTGGCCGGCCAGCAGGTTGTAGAACGTCGTCTTGCCGGCGCCGTTCGGGCCGATGATGCTCGTAATCTCGTCGGAGTCGATCTCGACGTTGACGTCGTCGACGGCGACGAGGCGTCCGAACTCCTTGGTGAGGCCGCGGGTTTCGAGTACCTTGGTCATGCTTCAGCACCTCCGAAGAGGCCGGTCGGCCGCCACACCAACACGACGATCATCGCGAGGAAGGGAAAGAGCACGCCGGCGCCCGCGACGCCGCTGCCGAGGGCGATGAGCAGGCCGATAATCATCGCGCCGACGAACGCCCCGACGAAGGAACCGAGCCCGCCGATGACGACGACGACGAACGCGTCGACGATGACCTGATTGCCGAGGCCGGGGGAGACCGACTGCATCGGCGCGGCGAGGGCGCCGCCGAGACCGGCCAGCGCCGCGCCGATGATGAACACGCCGGTGTAGAGTTTCGGCACGTTGATACCGAGCAGTCGTGCCATCTCCCGGTCGCTCGACGTCGCCCTGACGATGCGGCCGATGTTCGTATACCGGAGCGCGGTGAGGATGGCCGCCAACACGACGATCGCCATCACGATGACGAAGGCCCGGTAGGTCGGGATGGCGAGACTCGACGTGAACTGAACCGACCCGCTCAGCGCCTCCGGGGCGCTGACCAACCGGGACTGGGAGCCGAACACCGCCCTCACCCCGTCGGTGATTATCAACACGAACGCGAAGGTCAACAGCAACTGGTCGAGTTCCTCCTCATCGCGGCCGTACAACCGTCGTATGAAGCCCGCCTCCAGAATCCCGCCGATGACGGCGACGACGACGATGGCGGCGACGACGCCGAGTGCGAAATTCCCGAACGCGGTCCCCATGACGACGATGGCCATGTAGGCGCCGACCATATAGAGGACGCCGTGGCTGAAGTTGAGGACGTCCAGAACACCGAAGATCAGGCTGAGGCCGACCGCGACCAAAAAGAGCCGGCTCCCGATACTGACTCCCGTAATGATCTGGTCGAAGACCAGAGAGTGGAACGACATAACATGGACCATTGTCAGATATAGATTAAATCTTTCGCCGGAAATCCCGGTTTCCCGTTCTTCCGCCGATATCTATCGCCCTCTCCATCTATCACTTTCGTGGTGGGTTTGAATATCAACCCGCACTATTATATGGGTTATCTCCGAAGGTCTCGGGAGTCCATGTTAGACAAAAACACGGATGGCTCGGGAACGGAAGCAAACGGCCGGCGCGCGGGCGTTCGCCGCCGGGATTTCTTGGCCGCCGCCGGGACGGGCGCGGCAGTGACGTTCGCCGGCTGTATCGGTGACGGTGGCGGTGACGATACGATTACGCTCGGGGCGGTCTACCTGCTTTCGGGCGTGGCCGAACAGCTGGGGGCGTCCTCGCGTGCGGCCGCGGAGGTCGCCGTCAAGCAGATCAACGAGGACGGGGGTATCGACGGCCGCGAGGTTGAGGCGATCTTCCGGGACCACGGTGAGGACCCACAGGGTCAGATGCGAAGCCTCGTTCAGGAGGAAAACGCCGACATCATGCTCGGGTTGACCTCTTCGGGGGTGACGCTGAACTCCGGACCGACCATCGAGCAGTTGGAGGTGCCCTTTACGCTGACCGACATCGGGACGCCGTTCCCGACCGAACCGGACGTCGACACCTACGGCAACTACTACGAGGACGAGGGGACGGCGGCGGCGCTCCCGAACCTCTTCCGGACGAACGCGAACACGTCCACCAACACCTACGCCATCGCGAAGTGGATCAACGACAACTACGGGTCGGCCCGCATCGCGAACCTCGGGCCGGACTACGCCTACGGCCAGCAGTGTTGGGACTACTTCAAGGCCTACTCCGACGGACTGGGCGCCGGCCACGAGTACGTCGCCTCGGCGTTCCCCTCGCTCGGCGCCAGCGACATGACGCCGCAGATCAATCAGGTCCTCGACGCCGACCCCGACCTCGTGTTCACGAGTTTCTGGGCCGGCGACGTCGTCACCTTCGTCCAGCAGGCCGACGAGCAGGGCCTGTTCGACGAGGTCGACGACGTCTTCGACACCATCGGCTCCGACCCCAACGGCTTCGCCGCGCTCGGCGACACGATGCCCGAGGGACTGCACTACTCCGGGTGGTACTGGGGCTCTGCCTTCGACAACGACGAAAACGAGGCGTTCCTCGAAGCCTACCGCGAGGAGTACGAAGACACCGACGTCATCCCGTACCCGTCCTTCACGGGCGGCAGTTCCTACGCGGCGGTCTACGTCTACAAGGAGGCCATCGAGGCCGCCGGCAGCACGAACCCCGACGACATCATCTCCGAGATGGAGGGCATGGAGTTCACGGGCCCGCGCGGAACGTGGACCATCGACCCCGAAAGCCATCAGGCCTCGGCGCCGACGGTCATCGGCGAGACGTCGATGGACGCCGACGTGCCCTACGACGGCGTCGGGTTGACCAACACCGAGACTTACACCCTCGACCGGAGCACTGCCGAGGACCTGCTGTCCGGCAGCGACCTCCCGCCGGGTATCTAAGTCATCGATGAGTATCAGCATGCGCAGACGGCTGTTGACGGATGAGGACCCGAAGACGTTGTTAGCGGTTGCGACGGTGGTCCTCCTGCTGATTCCGCTGCTGTTTCAGGTCATCTTCGCGGGCGGGCTCGCGGGGTTCCACATCTCCCTGCTCACCGAGACGCTGATCTTCGCCATCTTCGCGACGGCATTCAACCTGCTGTACGGCTACACCGGCCTGCTGTCGTTCGGCCACGCCATGTTCGTCGGGGTCGCCGGCTACACGGCCGCGAAGACGTTCACCGTCCTCGGCGCCTATCTCGACGTGCTGGGCGGCCTCGCGCCACTCGGCACGTGGGCGCTCGCTGTCGTCCTCGGCATCGTCGTGGCAGGTATCTTCGCCGTGTTCATCGGCTATCTCGCCGTCCAACTCGAAGAGATCTACTTCGCGCTGATCACGCTGTCGTTCAGTATGGCCATCTACGCGATGGCGAACCAGGACGTCCCCGGGCAGGTCGCGGGGGCCCTCGGTATCGGTGACGGGAACTTCACCAACCGGTCCGACGGCCTGACGTTCATCCCCGGCGACGTCTCGCTTCTGGGCTTCGAGTTCTCGCTGGTCAACCTCACGAACCCACTGGCGTACTACTTCCTGACGGTGTTCGTGTTCGTCATCAGCGTCTACGCGCTGTGGCGCATCGTCAAGTCGCCGTTCGGGATGGTCTGTAAGGCCATCCGCGAGAACCCCGAACGCGCCCGTGCAGTCGGCGTCAACGTGACCTACCACCAGTGGATGACGTTCATCATCTCGGGGCTGTTCACCGGACTGGCCGGCGTGATGCTCGTCGTTCTCGGGGGCAACGTCAACCCCCAGGACCACGTCTACTGGACGGCCTCGGCGGCGCCGGTCATCATGACCGTCATCGGCGGGCCGCTGTCCTTCATCGGCCCCATCGTCGGCGCGTTCAGCTACGAGTACATCCGCTGGGCGATCAGCCAGTTCCCACTCCTCGAGGAGTACTGGGAGTTCTCCTTCGGTGTGCTGCTCCTCATCGTCGTGCTGTTCTTCGAGAACGGCGTCGCGGGCGGTATCGACCGCTTCCGTGACCGGTTCCTCGGCGGCGAGGACGAATCCCCCGCTATCGACGAAGCCGACAAAGAGACGTCCTAAAACGACTCCCGTCCCGCGCCCCGCTTTTATTGCCCGCTCGCACTCCCGGTCAGTCCCGACTGTTTGGCCGCGAACAGATTGAAATACGCAGCGCGGCATCTCACGGTATGGACGTATCCGAGGCGTCGACCGTCTGCTCGGACGTTCTCGACGCCGTCGAGGAATGTGTCGTCGTCGACAGACGCGTCCTCGAGACCGTACTGGCCGGCGTCCTCTCGCGGGGTCACGTCCTGCTGGAGGACGTTCCCGGCACCGGTAAGACGCTGACCGCACGCAGCCTCGCGACCGCGCTCGGCCTGGAGTTCAACCGCATCCAGTTCACGCCGGACCTCCTGCCCGGCGACATCACCGGCTCGCATATCTACCGGGAGGAGACCGGCGCCTTCGAGTTCGCCGAGGGGCCGGTCTTCGCCAACGTCGTCCTCGCGGACGAGATAAACCGCGCGCCGCCGAAGACGCAGGCCGCCCTGCTCGAGGCGATGGCCGAACGGCAGGTATCGGCCGACGGGACGACCTACGACCTCCCGGAACCGTTCTTCGTCATCGCCACCCAGAACCCCGTCGAACAGGAGGGCACCTTCGCCCTCCCGGAGGCCCAGCGGGACCGCTTCGCCCTCGAGACCGCGCTCGGCTATCCCGACCGGGAGGGCGCTCGCCGACTCATCGACCGCCGGGCCGACCGGACGACCCGCGCGCCGGACCCGCAGGCCGTACTGGCGTCGGGTCGTGTCAGCGACCTGCAGGCGGCCACCGAGACGGTTCGCGTCGACGGCGCAATCCGCGATTACGTCATCGACCTCGGTCGGGCGACCCGCGAGGACGACCGCGTCGATGTCGGCGTCTCCCCCCGTGGCATCCAGCGCCTCTTCGAGACCAGCCGTGCCCGCGCACTCATCGAGGGTCGGGACTTCGTCGTCCCCGACGACGTGAAGGCGATGGCTCGCCCGACGCTGGCCCACCGTCTCGTTCTCACCTCCGAGGCGGCCGTCGAGGGCGCCGATCCGGAAGCGGTCATTGAGGCGGTCCTCGACGAGGTCGAGGTGCCGGCGGTCGCGGTCGACGAGGACTGATTACCGCAACGCCACGAAGAGTAGCAGGGTTCCGACTGCCGCCGCCAGCGTCGCCACGAGCAACACCGGGGCCGGCGCAGCGGGGACGAGGCCGGCCGTCCAGACGACGACGGTCGCGGCGAGCACCGAGACGCCGGCCACCGCGAGCGCGCCGACCGCGTGGACGAGTTCGCCGCGTCTGGTGTCGCCGCCGCGGCCCACCTCGCGGCCGAGCGTGGCCGCGAACTCCCCGAGGTCCCACACCAGCAGGCTCACCGCGACGGCTCCGAAGACGGCGACCGGATGGAGGCCGTCGACGGCGGCGGCGATAGCGGCCGCGAACGCCCCGAGGCTCGCGAACTGGACGCCGGCGGCATCGCCGAGCAGGCCCACCCGGTCGGCGGCGCGAACGCCGAGCAGGAACAGGCCCGAAACCGCCAGCGCGGTCCCGAGGACGGCGAGGGCGGCGCCGTCGGTGCCGAGCGCCGCGAACCACTCCCGGAGCGCCCCTCGTCCCGTCTCGGTGTCGGCGGCCGCGATAGCGACGGCCCCGAGGCGGCCGGCGAAGGGCAGGACGGCGACGGAGAGGACGGCCCCCGTGAGTCCGTAGACGAAAAGCGAGGGGCCGAGTCGGACCTCCTCGCCGCCGCGCGTCCAGCGAGCGGCGACGGCCGCGGTGATGACGACCAACACGGCGAGGACGACGGCGTTCGGCGGTGGGGCTGGCGCGACGACGAGGAAGGCGACGGCGGGCACGGCGGCGACGACGAGGACACGGCTTCCTGCCGGTCCGGCGTGGCCCGTCGGCGGCGACCCGGCGGCGACGATGAGCGCGCCGAAGCCGACCAGCACGGCGGCACCGAACGCCGCGAAGGGCGCGAAGGGCAGATAGTCGATGGGCGGAATCGGCGGCCACGGGACCCGGGCAACCGCGACCGCGAGCGGGCCGGCGATTCCCGCGAGGCCGGCAAGCGCGCCGAAGACTCCGGCAAGCGGTATCGCAGCGCCGTAGTCGGTCTCGGCGGTCGCCAGCACGGCCGTCGCGAGACACGCCCCGGCGAACAGGCCGGCGAGGCCCGGTACCGCGCCGTCGACGGCGGCGGCTACCCCGAGCGTCCCGATGGCGGCCACCAGCGCGGCCGCGGCGGCGGTCGGCGTCGGACGGTTCGGGTCGACGCCGCTCACGTCGACCCCTCCATTGCGGTCGAAATCGGGTCGGTCGTCTCCCAGTCGACGACCCGAATCCCGCGGGCGCGGAGTCGCTGGAGGCGGAGGCGGCGCTGGACGCCGGCGACCCGTGGACCGAGGCCGTCGGAGCCTGCGTCTCCGCCCGTCACGTCCGGACTCACGACGAGGACGGTGTGGCCGGCGGCCGACAGCGTCCGGGCCAGCGACAGCGGCGGGTCGTCGAGCAGCGGCGAGACGACGAGAACGTCCGCGGTCCGGGGGACGCGCTCGCGGAGAGCGGCGGCGTTGGTCGGTTCGGCGCGATGGCGGACGCTGCCGGCGAAGGCCGGTCGCGGCGAGGCGCGTTCGGCCGCGGCGGCATCGACGACCGCATCCAGCACCGCCTCGACGCGCGTTCGGGTGGTCGCGTCGTCGCCGACCGGCACCCACGGCCGGCCGCCCCGGTCGCTCGGTGTCGTCATGTCGACGGCTTCGGCGTCGATACCCAGCGCTGCCAGTCCGACCCGGTGGTCGGCCGCAAGCAGGCGGTCGAACAGTTGGTCGGCGGCGTGGGCCGCAAACTCCGCCGCGGTCGGATAGCCCGGCGCCCGAACGACCCGGTTCGGCGTCCGTGCGTCGACGACGATGACCGTCTCCGAGGCGTTCGTCTCCAGGAAGTTGACCGTCGTCAGCTCGCCGGTCTTGGCGAATCCCCGCCAGTCGACGCGGCTGGCGGCGTCGCCGTGGCGGTGCTCCCGAACGGAGTGGAACTCGACGCCGCTGCCGGGAGAGTCGGCCGTCCGGGTGCCGATTCGCCGGTCGGCAGCCGCCCGGATTTCGGGGCTGGCCGACAGCCGCTGACACCGAAGCGTCCCGTCGCCGGTCGCCGACAGCCGGTCGGTTCGGAAATCGACCGCCGACAGCGGCCGGACTCGGGCCGTCGGGTCGCCGAACTCGTAGTCGCCGTGGCCCGCGACGACCTCGTAGGTGAGCGAATCGGCCTCGCCGGGCCGCAGCGAGAAGCAGCCGCGCGGCCGTCCTTCGATGCGGACTCCCTCCGGCGGCCGGTCGTGAACCCGGACGTCCGGCAGGATGTGGTCGCCCTCGTTTCGCACCGTGAGCGTGACGGTGGCCGGTTGGCCGGGTGTTGCGACGGCGGGGTCGAGGGACCGCTCGACGGCGACCGAGGGGTCGGGCGGCCGGGAGACGGTCGCGGCGACGACGTAGACGAAGGGGACGGTCGCCGAAACGAAGAGGACGCCGTTGCCGAGGACGGCGCCGGTCGTGACGAGGACGACTCCGGCCAGCACCGCGGCGTCGAACCGGCCGAGCGTCGAGGTCATCGGCGCTCTCGGGCCTCCATCCGTTCCTCGATGGCCGCGACGGTTCGGTCGATTCGCCGTCTGACCGTCCGTCGTGGCCGGAACCACGCCCGAACCCGCCACCGGAACGGCGGGTCGACGGCGTCGGCGAGATACGCCGCGGCGACGGGGTCGTCGGTCCACGCGCCGCGTCTGACCCGTTCGGCGGCGTCCTCCCGGGAACAGCCGTCGGCGTGGGCGACGACGTCGGCCGCCAGCGAGCGGAGTGTTCCCCTCGCGTCGTCGTGGTCGGCCCCCTCGACGGCGGCGTCGGCGGCCGCTTCGACGGCGGCATCGAACCCGCGGCCGACGGTCGGGACGGTCCCGTCGTCGGCCGCTCCCGTGTGGGCGGGAAACCCCTCGGCGTCGCTTTCGAGGCCGGCCGTCCGGGCGACCCACAGCAGACAGCACGCCCCGACGGCGGCCAGCCAGAAGGCGCGGTCGCCCCCCTCGGCGACCGAAGCCGCGTTCGCTAGCCGCTCGATGCCGAGCGGGTCGGCGACGTCAGGCACGAACACGAGCAGGGCGGCGAGGCCGATGCCCACGACGCCGAGTGCCGTGATGAGGCCCCGCCAGCCGACGCGTTCGCTCACGGGTCGGCACCCCCGTCGTCTGTCGCGGTCGTGGTCTCGCGTATCCGCTCGATGGCCGCCTCGATGGCCGCCGCCCGCTCCTCCGGTGGCCGGTCGCCGTATTCGACCTCGCGGAACGCCGAAAGCAGAGTGGCGACGGCGTCTTCGGGGAGGCCGTCCCGTTCGACCGCCCAGCGGGCTATCTCACCGGGCGTCGAGGTCGCCCACGAGGGGACCGTGGTGTGGTCCCGCAGTTCCGTCCACGCCTCGCGAACCGTCGGCTGGCGGGCGGTATCCCCCGCCGCTCGGTTCGCGGTGTCCTCGCCTCGAAGCGCCGCGAGGAGCGCACGGGGGTCGATTCGTCGAAGCCCCCGCCGAAGCGCCGCCGCCAGCGCCGCTCCGAGGGTGCTGATTCCCTCCGTGCCGTCGGTCAGCAGCGCGAGGCCCGCTTCGACCCGTCGCCGGAGTGCGGGCAGCGTCGAATCCACCGCGGCGCCGGTCCCGACGACGACGCCGAGGACCGACTGGGACGTATCGGCGAGGAGGCGGTCGCGGTCGGCAAGCAGACGCCGGGCGCGGATATCGCGGCGGCGACCGAGGCCGACCAACCCGCCGACGATGCCGATGCCGATGCCGAGAACGCCCATCGTGTTCCGGTAGAGGCTGCCGATTCGCGCCGTTCCGGTCAGGCGGGCGCCGCCGAGGTCCGCACTGGCCGTCTCGCCGAGGGGATTCTCCTCCGAGTCCGAGACGTAGCCCTCGGGTGCGGCCGCGGTGACGGTCACGGGGTCCGAAAGCGGGAGTCGGACCGTGGCCGTCCCGTCGGCGCCCGTTTCGGCGACCGCATCGCCGTCGACGGTGACGGTCGCGTTCCCGACCGGTTCGTTCTCGTATTCGACCCGGACCGTCGCCGGCGCGTAGGGAAGCGGGGCCGGCCCCTCCGGCGTGACCGACACCGAGAGGGGACCGCTCCCGTCATCGCTGGACTCGTTCGACTGCAGGGGAATCGTCCGGTCGCCGCTGACGCCGCCGCGCTCGACGACGATGTCGGCGGACTCGGCGTCCGGCAACTCGACGGTCGCGCTGCCGCGGTCGTCGGTCGTCGCGACCCGCTGGCCGTCGACGCTGACGTCGGCGGCGGGTATCGGATCGCCCTGAACCGTCGCCACCACCTCGATTGATTCGCCCGGTGTCGGGTCGCCGAGCGGGTCGATTGCGGCGGTCGTGTGCAAGGGGAACTCGACGATCGGGTTCCCGTCGGTCTGGATGCCAGCGGAGTACGCCACCGTGGCATCGAGTTCGTCCCGATTCAGCTGTGAGGGGTCCGCCCGGATGCGTACCTCGACGGACAGCGTCTCGGCGTACGGCACGATGCCGGTGACCGACCCGCCGCGGCTGGTTCCGCCGACACGCTCGCCGTTGAACAGCACGTCTGCTCGCGTGACCGGTGTCCCGTTCCGGGTCACCACGGCCGTCGTCGGTCGGCCGGGGACCGGGTCGTCGGTCAGCGTGACGGATATCGAACCTCCGGGTTCATCGGCTCTCGTCAGGGCGTCGGTCGCGTTCTCCTCGTCGGTGGTCGCGTCCCAGTCGTCGCCGAGTTCGTCCAGCGAGGCGGGGTCGCGGCCGGCCTCGACGCGGCCCTCGGCGGGCGTCGGGTCGAAGGTCACCCACCCGACGTCGGCGATGTAGACCTCGACCCAGGCGTGGGCGTTCGCCTCGCTGACGCGGTACTCGTCGTCGCCGACGCGGTCGCCGGGGCTGTAGCCCGTGACGTAGCGGGCGGGAATCCCCTGTGTCCGAAGCATCGCGACCATCGAGGTGGCGAAATACTGGCAGTAGCCGGCCTCCATCTCGAAGACGAATTCGGTCGCGACGTCGGCCTCGCGGTCGTGGGTGGCGTTCAGCGAGTACGCCTTGGTGGCCTCCAGCCAGCGCTCGACGGCCACCGCCGACTCGTAGGGCGTCCCCGCGTCGGCGGTTATCTCGGCGGTCCGATTGCCGAGGCGGTCGGGCGTGTCCTCCGGGAGTCGTGTGTACCGCGCCTCGATATCCGCCGGGTAGTCGCCGTCGCTTGCGACCGCCGCCGACGCTGGCGACGCCTCGCCGTAGGTCAGCGTCGTGTAGGTCTCGCCGGCCCGAATCGGCTCGTCGACGGTGAAGGCTCGCTCCTCGTCGACGAAGACCTGTCTCTCGTTCGTCGCCGCGAAGGCGGGTCGGTTGACCGTCGCCAGCGACCGGAACGACCGACGGGCGCGTACGTCGATTTCGTAGGCGGGTTGGTCGGCGCTGACCGCCGACACGGGCGAGGAAAGCGGTACCCGCGAATCGGACCCACTCTCCCACCCATCGCCCGTGTAGGTGGCGTAGGCGCCGAGCCGCCACCGCGCGGGTTCGGGACTTTCGACGACCAGTGCCGGTCGGTCGGCCAACTCGAGGCGGCCGCCGACGGTCGCGCGCTCGGGATAGCCGCCCGCGGAGACGCCACCGTAGTTGCTGACGCCCGACCCGTTCGCGCCGAGGTCGCCGTCGCCGCTCCCGGGCTCGTCGCCCTCGCCGGCGTCGGCATCGTCGACGCCCTCCCCCTCCACGCCGAGGTCGGGGATTGGGGTCTGTATACCGGCGGCCGGCGCGAGCGCGCCGCCGAGGACGAGGCCGACCAGACAGCAGGCCGCGAGTATCACCCACATCGATGGCCGTCGGTCGCCCTCCATGCTTGCCCAAACTACGGTTCAGGGACTATTAGTTCGTCGGCGGCCGGCCTGCGCCTTCCGCCACGTTAAATACCGCCCCACCCGACCCGACGAGCATGACACGCTCCGTTTGGCTGAAAGCCGACGACGCCATCGGCGACTGGGAGGCGCGGAAGCGCCGCATCACCGCCGGCCTCGAAGCCGGCGTCGACTGGGTCCTCGTCGACCAGCGCGACGTGGGCCGCGTCCGCGACCTCGGACAGGTCAACATCGCCGCTTTCGCCGGCGACGACGTCCACGTGATGGACGCCGAGGCCCAAGAGGAAGCCGAGGCCGACGCGGTCATCGTCGGCAAGGACGGCGAGGGCGACGGCACCGTCGACCTGCCCAACGACTTCTCCGGGTCGGCGGACCTCACCACGCTCCGTCGCACCGACGGCCCCGCAGGCTCATACGTCCGCATCCTCGATTCCGACTACGAGGCCTTCGCCGAGGAGGCCGCCAAAGACGCCGACTTCACCATCGTCATCGGCGAGGACTGGCAGATAATCCCCCTCGAAAACCTCATCGCCCGCATCGGCGGGGAGACGGAACTCATCACCGGCGTCCAGACGGCAGAGGAGGCCAAGACGGCCTTCGAGACGCTCGAAATCGGCGCCGACGCCGTCCTGCTGGATTCGGACAATCCGGACGAGATTCGCGCGACCGTCGAGGTCCGCGATGCGACCGAACGCGAACGCCTCGACCTCCAGACGGCGACGGTCACCGCCGTCGAACAGACCGGGTCCGCGGACCGCGTCTGTGTCGACACCGCCTCCATGCTCGACCACGACGAGGGGATGCTCGTCGGGTCGATGTCCCGCGGCCTCTTTTTCGTCCACGCCGAAACGGCCGACTCGCCGTACGTCGCCTCCAGACCCTTCCGGGTCAACGCCGGTGCCGTCCACGCCTACGTCCGGACGCCCGGCGGCGAGACGAAGTACCTCGCCGAACTGAAATCCGGTGACGAGGTACAGGTCGTCGACACCGAGGGCAACACCCGCGAGACCATCGTCGGCCGCGCGAAGATCGAACAGCGCCCGATGTTCCGCGTCGAGGCCGAAACCGACAACGGCGACCGCATCGAGACGCTGTTGCAGAACGCCGAGACCATCAAGGTCGCCACCAGCGAGGGCCGCAAGGCCGTGACCGACCTCGAAGAGGGCGACGAGGTACTCGTCTACTACGAGGAGGTCGCCCGCCACTTCGGCGAGGAAGTCGACGAGAGCATCATCGAGAAGTAGGGCTCCGCGTTCGGTAACTCGCCGAGCGTCTTCGACGGGTGCAACTCCGTTATAGGGATTTCCGCATACAGGTCGCCGATTGCGGACAGAGGTCGGCGAACTCAGAGGTTTCCTGAATCTCGGGCGGCACGACCTCGCGGTCGATTTCGTTGTACCCGCACTCGCGGAAGAACGCGGCCGCGGTCGTGGTGAGCAGGTAGAGCGTTTCCACGCCGTTCGTTCGCGCCCGGGCCTCCAGCGCATCACAGAGCGCGACGCCGTAGCCTCGTCCACGGTGTGTCGCCGCGATGACGACCGAACGCAGGAGGCCGTTCGAGCCGTAGGATTCTAGCCCGCCGCCACCGATACGCTCGGCTCCGGTGCGGGCGACGAAGAACTGGCCCGGTCCCGAGCGGAGGTTCCGGTTCGGAAGGTCGTTCGCTTCAAGCAGTGCTTCGAGCCACGCTATCTCTGCCGCTTCGGCGCTCGTGAGCGTTATCGAGTCGGGCAGCATGGGTCGTCGGCCGGCGCTTGCCTGATCGTAATCCGGGCCGTCCCGCCGAGGTCGAAGGCCATGGCTTGGCAGTCGTAGAAACAGCGGACCAGCCCGTAGCCACGTCGCGCGCCGATACCCAGCACGGCGACCCCACCGAGCACGAGAACGGCGGTGACCGGTCGGCTGACTGCCCAGAGGAGTATCGGCACCGCGGCGACGACGACGTACCGGACGAGGAGGGCCCGCCACGTGGGTCCGCTGGTGGTCGAACGGGGTCGTGGGTCGAGCGGTGGCTGGTACATCGTTATTCGGTGTTCTCCTGTTTCTGGTCGGGCTCCGATGCCGGCTTTTCGGCCTCGATTCGTGCAGCAGCGAAGTATTCGCTCAAATCGCGCTCGTCGTCCCACTCGTTGATGAACTCGCTGTCTTCCGTTTTCGGGACGATGGAAACGTCGGTGAACCCGGCGTCGGTCAGCATCGCTTCGAGTGCGGAGACGGTCACCGCACCGCCGATACAGGACGCCACCGACGTCGGGTCGGCTTGGAGGTGCTCCCATCGGTCGCCCGGTAACTCGGCGGTGCGGACCACGTCGGAGACGGCGAGGCGCCCGCCCGGTTTGAGGACGCGATAGGCCTCGCGGAACACCTGTGGCTTCTCCGGCGAGAGGTTGATGACGCAGTTCGAGAGGATGACGTCGACCGAGGCGTCGGCGACCGGGAGGTGTTCGATCTCGCCGAGTCGGAACTCGACGTTCGCGGCGTCGTTCTTTGCGACGTTTTCGCGGGCTTTCTCCACCATTTCGGGGGTCATATCGACGCCGATGACGCGACCGGTCGGCCCCACCTCCCGTGCCGCGAGGAAGCAGTCGAACCCGCCGCCGGAGCCGAGATCGAGGATGGTATCGCCCGCATCGAGGCTCGCGATGGCGGTCGGGTTCCCACAGCCGAGATTCAGGTTCGCGCCGTCGGCGACGGCATCGAGGTCCGCCTCCGTGTAGCCGAGTTCGTGGGGCAGACCTGCGGTCGTCTCACAGCAGGACTCGGTATCGGAACAGCAGGAGGTATCCGTGTCTGCCCTCGTGCCCGTGGCTATCTCCGAGTACCGCTCTCGTACGGTGGTGTGCTGTTCGGTGGCGGTGAGGCCGCCGTCGTCCGGTTCCGGGGTGGATGTGTTGTCGGTCATTCTCTGGTCTCGTCGAGGACGTCGAGGAGTCGTTCCGCACGGGGCGTCGCGGTGTAGTAGCGCCAGCGGCCCTCCTTTCGCCGTTCGACGAGGCCGGCGCTGAAGAGCTTCGAGAGCGCCTGACTGACCGCGCTCTGGCTCACGCCGAGTGCGGGCTCTATCTCGCAGACGCAAACGCCGTCGTCGGATTCGGCGATGAGCCGAAGCGCTTCGTACCGGGTGTCGTTCCCGAGGGTCGAAAGGGTCTGGACGTCGGTCGCGATGTCGTCTTCCGGCAGGGAGTGGCTGGCCGGTCGACAACAGTCCGCGCCCTGCGGTTGCGTGCCCCCTGCTCGGGACTCGGGTTCCTGCCCACTCATTTTAGCACATGCTAATATTAGAAAACGCTAATATAAAGGTTCCGCTGGAACGCCTACCTGGTGTCGATGAGGCGAGAACTCACGCGCTACGGTGTGATGTCGGCGATTTCAGACGTTCCGGATGACGTAGATTAACGCTCCCGGGACGGCCAAGAGGCCGAAGACGGTCGCCAGCGACAGTCGATGGCCGAACACGACGTAGGTCTCCGATAGCTTGTCGGCCTGATTCCCGTAGACGAAGAGCGTCGCGCTCGCGCTTCCGGTTCCGAGGCCGCGCTTCCCGCCGACGGCACGGAGCAGTCGTTCGTAGCGAGACGCTCCGAACCACGGCAGTCGGTCGACGACGCCATCGTAGGGGAGTCGTTTCGCGAGTCGGCCGGCGAAGGGTATCGACGCGACCGCCGGCAGCGCCGGGATGCCGACCCCCAGCGAGAGACCGCCGATGGCGAGGCCCTTGAGCACCGACCGCTTGAGTTTCCGGAGGGCCGCACGGACGAGCAACCGACCGAGTGCGACCCCGAGAAGCAGGAGTCCGGCTTCGAGCACCGACACCCGAACGTCGGCGATACCGAATCGCCAACCGAGTGTGTCCGTGAATAGCCCGGCCGTCAGCACGAACAAGCCGGTACTGACGAGGTATTTGCCGCTCTGTCCCTTCCGTCGGTCCCGGCGGAGTCTATCGACGACCACCATCGACGAGCCACCTCCCTCTGCGACGACGCATAGTCGGCGTGACACGACCGGCCGATAAAAGGAAACTGGCCGCGAGCAGCGCGGTGGAATCTGCGTCGACTTCGGTCATCCCGCCGATGCGGCGGTTCTCGCGGGTGGTAAGGTCGCGTTACCGATATATCTCCCCACATAACGAATTGTGCGTTCGTCGTTCAACAGGTATGGGATCAGCTCTGAAGGTGTGTCTCGTGGTGGGCCTATTGCTGGTCGGCCTACTGGCAGGCCCCTCCTTCGGGGTCGGTGGGGACACCTCGACGGTTCTCGCGGACGATGACGAGGAGGATGAGGAGGACGAGGAGGATGAGGAGGACGAGGAGGATGAGGAGGACGAGGAGGATGAGGAGGACGAGGAGGATGAAGAGACTGCGACACCGACAGCAACGCCATCGCCATCGCCAACGCCGACTCCGTCACCAACGCCAACACCGACTGCGACGCCATCGCCGACTCCGTCACCAACGCCAACACCGACTGCGACGCCATCGCCGACTCCGTCACCAACGCCAACACCGACTGCGACGCCATCGCCAACGCCGACGTCGACACCGACTGTGACCCCATCGCCAACGCCGACGTCGACACCGACTGTGACCCCATCGCCAACGCCGACGTCGACACCGACTGTGACCCCATCGCCAACGCCGACGTCGACACCGACTGTGACCCCATCGCCAACGCCGACGTCGACACCGACTGTGACCCCATCGCCAACGCCGACGTCGACACCGACTGTGACCCCATCGCCAACGCCGACGTCGACACCGACTGTGACCCCATCGCCAACGCCGACGTCGACACCGACTGTGACCCCATCGCCAACGCCGACGTCGACACCGACTGTGACCCCATCGCCAACGCCGACTGCGACCCCGTCGCCAACGCCGATTCTGCCGCCAATACCGACCGTGATACCAACACCGACGCCGACCCCGTCGCCAACACCGACCGAAACTCCTACTCCGACCGCGGCACCGACAGCAACGCCGACGTCGACACCGACTGCGACCCCATCGCCAACGCCGACGCTGATTCCGTCGCCAATACCGACCGTGGTACCAACGTCGACACCGACAGCAACGCCGACCGGAACTCCTACTCCGACCCCCACGCCGACCCCGACATCTGGGGGCTCCGGTAGCGCGGGCGGGTCGTCTTCAGGTGGCTCCGCACCGACCGCGACGCCGACATCGTCGCCGACGCCGACACTGACGCCCACCCCGAGCAGCGTCTCGACGGCGGAAGCGGCGGAGCCCGAAGTACTGAACGCGTCACTTCCGGTGGAGTGGCTTCGGGTGGGCCATTCGGCTACGGTACGAGTGAGGATTACCAACCCCGACGCACGGTCGGAGACGACCCTTCGGGTGACACACGCCGATGCCAACGTCTCGACGCACGCCGTGACGCTCGGCACGGAGGAGCCGGCCGAACTGGAACTGGACGTCACCTTCGAGGAACCGAACGAGGGGGTCGTCGAAGTAAACGGCCACCCGGCGGGTGAACTGACCGTCGACAGCGGCGATGGCGAGGAAGGGGCGCCGCCCACCGAACCGGCCGACCAGCCCGGATTCGGCGCGCTCGTTGCCCTATTCGCAGTCCTCGTGGGGACGCTGTGGGCGTGGCGGGGTCGCGACGAGACCGAGTAATTCCCGTCGGAACGCCCTGCTGATTTCTCCGAGCAGGTCTCTTTGACTACCTCTCATCCAGTCGCGCCGTACACCAATGACAGAACTCCAGCGTCGGGTCCAGTTCCTTGCCGCAGTTCGGACATCGCGGCGTCTCGTCGAGGCGGTAGTCCTCGCGGGCGGCCAGCCAGTATGCGTCCATCGTCGCGAAGACGGAGATCGTGAGCATCGCCAGCGCGGCCTCCATCGGGAAGCCGTCGACGGCCGAAAAGAAGCCACCGGCGGTCGCAAGCAGGTTCCGGGCCGTGAATTCGAGGCCGGCCGTCGTGAGAACGAGCAGGAGGGACCCGAGCCACACGGCGCCCCAGAGGACCGCCCGAATCCACTCCCGGAGGTAGACGTGGCCGACGCCCGGCTGGAGGAACGACAGCATCGCGGCCACGAACCGCCGTCGGTTGCCGCGTCCGTTCATGACGGCGAATGGTATTCGATACGCCCTTATAAACCCACGGCGTCGAACGACCATTTTTAAGTAGGGGCGTCGCAGGTGGCGCCATGGCCGGCGACGATGCCGACGTCCTGTTTGCCTTCACGATCACCGAGTTGTTCGCGCTCGTCGTCGCCTTCGGGGTCGTCGCGGCCAGCCTGCTCGGCTGGACGGGCCTTCTGGACCAGTTCTCCCGGACCGTTCGGCTCCTCGCGCTCGCGTTCCTCGCCGTCGAGTTGCTCGTTCCCGCGTGGGTGTTCTACGACGTTCGCCGGCGCGGCGCGGTCGACGACCGGGTGTGGATTCACGCCTCGGTGATGCCGGTCGTGAACCTGCTGGCGGTACTCGCGTATCTCGCCGAGCGAGAGGCCGACGAGTCCTAAGCGAGTTCGTCGACCAGTCGCCGAAGCGTTTCGAGGTCGTACTGGCCGGGCGCGGTCGCCTTCTCGGGGTCGACCGGCGCGTAGCCGATCTTCGAGCCGTAGACCGGCGCAACTGCGCGGGTGTGGCTGCCGGCCTCGCCCATCGCCATCGTCGCCACGCGCTCGCCGCGCTGGGTCATCTCGTGGGTCGCCCCGAGTACCGCCAGCGCGTCCGAGCGGTCCTCGGCGGTGACAGCGAGTTTGGCCACGTCGCCGTAGGTTCCGGCCCGCGTGAGCAGGGATTGGAGTTGCCCCTTCGAGGGCGTCCCCTCGAAATCGTGGGTCGAGACGACGACCGAGACGCCCCGCTGGTCGGCGGCCTCGACGAGGTCCAGTCCGTCGCCCTCTTCCAGCGCTGCGAGTTCGATGTCGACGGCCGCGACCGCCTCGTGTTCGATGGCCCGTCTCAGCGTGTCGGTGCGGCCCTCGTCGGTCGCTTCACCGCCTTCCCAGTCGGCGCGGTTGGTCACGAGCAAGGGGAGGTCGCCGTCGTAGTCGGCGAGCGCGTCGAGTGGGTCAGCGGCGAGGTCCATCCGGAACTCCACGCAGTCGGCGTGCTCGCGGGCCGCCGACTCCTCGGAGAGGTCGGCGGTCGAGGCCGCGAGGCGAAACGAATCGAACGTCAGGGTCATGGCCGAACTGTGGACGCCGATATTAAAAGGGCTCGTGGGTCGCGGTAACCCGGATGGGGTCGTCGCCGCTCCGGTCGACCTCGGCGACCGTCGGCAGGCGAATCCGTCGTTCGTTCTTCGTCACGACGCGGGTGTCGTAGTGTTCGGCCTCGTATTTCGGCTCGTCGTCACGGTCGGCGACGAACTCGCGGTGGCGGTCGAGGCGCTCGTCGGCGATGGTCGTAGAGAGGTCGGGCGCGTCGGTCGCACGCGCTTCGAAGGCCTCGGCGAGTTCGGCGTCGCGCTCGATGCCGACGGAGTTGCGCCCCTCGACGAGCGCCGCCAGCGACGTGGTGCCGGTGCCGACGAAGGGGTCCAACACGGTATCGCCGCGAACCGAGTACATCCGAACGAGCCGAAGCGGGATTTCGAGGGGAAAGGCTCCGGAGCGTTCGCGGGCGCCGTTATCGAGCGTCTGGCCGGTGCCGCGGACCTCCCAGCAGTCGGAGAACCACTCGTTGCGCTCCTCCCAGAAGAACGCCGAAGCGTATCGGTCCTCGTCCTTCGGCGGGAACTCGCGGGTGCCGCCCTTTCGAAAGAGGAGGATGTGCTCGTGTTCCAGCGTCGCGTAGGCGTTGGTCGGCAGGGTGCCCGACCCCATGAACTTCGCCGTGCTGTTGGTCGGCTTGCGCCAGACGATGCCCGGCAACTGGCCGAGGCCCGCGTCGGCGAGCCCCTCGATAATCCGGGCGTGATTCGGATAGAGCCGAAACTGTCCGTCGATGCGCCGGGTGGCGTCACCGACGTTGATTGCGGCGATGCCGCCCTCGCAAAGCGCATCGGCGACCCGCTCCCAGACGTCGTCGAGCAGGTCGTGCATCGCTTCGAAGGCGGCCTGTCCGTCGCCGGCTTCGAGGGCGTCGGCGACGGCGGGGCTCTGGGCGGCGAAACTCCCGTCCCACATCTCGACCATCGGATACGGCGGCGACGTGACGACGAGGTCGACGCTTCCCGGTTCGACGTCGAACTCGCGGGCGTCGCCGACGCGTATCTCGTGGGTCGTCTGCACAGGTGGTGATGCGAGGGGCGGGTAAGGTGTCTTGCGGTTCTTCGGTTCCGGACCTACACGCGCTCGATGAAGTCGGCCTGTGCCGTGGTGCCTTCGGTGCCGTAGTCCATCACCCGGACACGAACGGTGTCGCCTTCGGTCAGCGCGCTGGACCCGTCGGGGTCCGGAACCTCGCGGACGAAGGTCTGGAGGCCGTTGATGGTCCCCCTGACCTCGGGCGGCGAGCGGTCGTACTGGGTCTCCTGGACGACGATTTCGTAGGTCTCGCCCTTCTCGGCGGCCTCCTCGGGCGGCCGCTGTTGGGCCTGTTCGTGGGCGCGGTCCCGTTGCTTCTGGGCGTCGCTTTTGCCGCCGAAGGCGACCTTGACGACCAATAGCACGACGAGTGCGAGGACGACGGCGCCACCGATGACCAGCGTCTGCGTCTGCATTGGCGGTCCTTCTTTCGGGGTCACCAAAGCGGTTGTGGCGACGCCCGCAGACAGAAGGTTGATACCCGGCCCAACCCCAGCAAGCACCGATGACCGACCGGGAGGTAAGCGTCGTGTTGCCCGCCTACAACGAGGCGGACACCATCGAATCCACCGTCGAGGTGACCGTCGAGGCGCTCGCCTCCTTTTTGCCGGCCGACGCCTTCGAGGTGCTCATCGCCGAGGACGGCTGTGCGGACCGGACGCCCGAAATCGCCGACCGCTTGGCGGCGGCGGACGACCGAATCCGACACTTCCACAGCGACGAGCGCCTTGGCCGTGGTGGCGCCCTCGAACGCGCCTTCGAGGAAAGCGACGGCGACGTGCTGGTCTACTTCGATACCGACCTCGCGACGGACATGCGGCACCTCGAGGAACTCGTCGAGGCGGTCCGAACCGACGGCTACGACGTGGCGACGGGGTCGCGGTGGATGCCCGGCAACGTCGCCGAGCGCCCGTTTAAACGGGACGTCGCCTCGCGGGGCTACAATTCGCTCGTGCGGCTCTTCTTGCGCTCCGAGGTCGAGGACCACCAGTGCGGCTTCAAGGCCTTCGACCGTGAGGTCCTGCTGTCGCTGGTCGACGACGTCGAGGACGACCACTGGTTCTGGGACACCGAGATACTCGTCCGGGCCCAGCGGGCCGGCTACGACATCGAGGAGTTCCCGGTCGACTGGGAGCCGAAAGGCGACACGAAGGTTGACCTCGTGCGGGACGTCTTCGGGATGGGCAGCCAGATTCTCCGGCTGTGGTGGCAACTCGGCGTCCGGCCGAGGATCGACCGCCGGGTGACGATGGCCGCCGGGACGCTGCTCGTCGTCCTCGCGGTCGCGCTGATGACCGTCTATCTCGACCCGACGGAGGTCCTCGCGGAGATGCGCAACGCCGACCCGACGCTCGTGGCGGCCGCGACGCTGGTGTATCTCGCCTCCTGGCCCTTCCGGGGCCTCCGCTATCGCGACATCCTCTCGGAGTTGGGCTATCGGGAGAGTGTCGGGTTCCTCACAGGGGCGGTCTTTATAAGTCAGACCGGGAACCTCGTCTTTCCCGCGCGGGCGGGCGACGCCATCCGCGCCTACATCGTCAAGGCCCGCCGGGATATCCCGTATCCCACCGGCTTCGCCTCGCTGGCCATCGAGCGGGTCTTCGACCTGCTGACGATTACGGTGATGGCGGGAACGACGCTGCTCGCGCTGGCCGCCGCCGGGGTGGACGTGACCGCGCTGCAGTCGGCCGGTCCGGGCGGAGACGTCGAGCAAAGCGGCCGACAGGCCGTCCTCGTCGCTGGAGCCGTCGGTCTCGCCGCCCTGCTCGCGGTGGGTCTCATCCTCGCGACGGCCCGCTCGGAGCGCAACCTCGTGCGGTCGGCGCTCGGTCGCATCAGCAGCGACTCCTACGTCGACTACGTCGCCGGCGTCGTCGAGCAGTTCGCGGGCGACGTCCAGACCATCGCCGAGGACCGGCGGGCCTTCGCCGTCGTCGGCGCGACCAGCCTCCTCATCTGGGGTATCGACGTGGTGACCGCCATCGTCGTCTTCGCGGCCTTCGGCGTCGACGTCCCGCTGTGGGCGCTGGTGGCCGTCGGCTTCTTCGCCGTCAGCGTCGGCAACCTCGCCAAGGTCCTGCCCCTCTCCCCGGGCGGTATCGGCCTCTACGAGGGCGCCTTCACGCTCATCGTCGTTGCGCTGACGCCCGTCGTCTGGCCCGTCGCGCTGGGGGCGGCCATCGTCGACCACGCCATCAAGAACCTCGTTACCGTCGCTGGCGGCGTCGCCTCGACGCTGTTCTTCAACGTCTCGCTGACCACCGCGGTCGAGGGTGCAAGCGAGGCAGAGCGTGACACGTCACCCCACGATTAATACTTAAGGACACGTTTCAATTCTGCTGAATCGCTCAATAACGGAGGGCTCGGGTTCCAGCGCATGAAAATATCGTTGGATTTAAATACTGGCGCTACTTGTATATGATAGCGAACCGCTGACCGGGCTTTTTCGGGGCGTATCCCACCTGGTAGCACCCGCCTTGTAGCATGAGCAAGCACACTCGAACACGAACGACCGAGACGGAAACGGAATCCGAACGAGACGAAGAGGAAGTCGGCTGTCCCGAATGCGGCGGGAAACTGAGCGCCGACACCGAACACGGGGAGACCGTCTGCCGCGATTGCGGCCTCGTCGTCGAGGAAGACGAAATCGACCGCGGGCCCGAGTGGCGCGCCTTCGACAGCGCCGAGAAAGACGAGAAATCCCGCGTCGGTGCCCCCACCACGAACATGATGCACGACAAGGGGCTCTCGACGAACATCGACTGGCGAGACCAGGACGCCTACGGCAACTCGCTGTCCTCGAACCAGCGCCAGAAGATGCAACGCCTTCGCAAGTGGAACGAGCGCTTCCGCACCCGCGACTCCAAGGAGCGCAACCTCAAGCAGGCGCTGGGCGAAATCGACCGGATGGCGAGCGCCCTCGGGCTTCCGGACAACGTCCGCGAGACCGCCTCCGTCATCTACCGTCGCGCGCTCGACGAGAACCTCCTGCCCGGCCGCTCCATCGAGGGCGTCTCGACCGCGTCGGTCTACGCTGCCGCCCGACAGGCCGGCGTCCCCCGCAGCCTCGACGAAGTCGCCGGCGTCTCCCGCGTCGAGAAGAGCGAAATCGCACGTACCTACCGCTACGTGGTCCGCGAACTCGGACTGGAAGTCCAGCCCGCCGACCCCGAAAGCTACGTGCCCCGCTTCGCCAGCGACCTCGACCTCTCCGACGAGGCCGAGAACCGCGCCCGCAAACTGCTGCAGAACGCCAAGGAACAGGGCGTTCACTCCGGCAAATCGCCAGTCGGCCTCGCCGCCGCTGCCGTCTACGCCGCCTCGCTTTTGACCAACGAGAAGACCACGCAGGCCGCCGTCAGCGAAGTTGCCGACATCTCCGAGGTCACCATCCGCAACCGGTACCACGAACTGCTCGAAGCCGAGCAGGACCTCGCGTTCGCATAGCCACTTTTTGCACGCTCCGGCGGTTCGGCGCGCGAGGCGCCGAACCCGCCTCCGCGGCAAAAACGTGGGGAAAATATGCGCGACTCGTTCCTGTCGCGCGCCTCCGGCGCGCGGTAGTCACTCGTCGCTACGGCACCTCGCTTCTCTCGGTGCCGCGAACCGCTTCGGGGGCGACCTTCGGACGCCCCCTCGCGGATGCTCGTTGACGATTTATTTTGAATATCATATAGAGATCGTTGAGGTTCATCCTTCTTAGCCAAGCAGGCAAAAACAGTATCAGCATCCGCGAGAGGGGGTTCGAAGAACCCCCTCGAAGCGGTTCGCCGCGCGCCTACGGCGCGCGGGACCGAGGCCTGACCGTAGGGAAGGCCGACGTGTCTTTTTCATCGAAGTTTTTGCCGGGTCGGCGTAGCCGACCCGTGCAAAAAGTTCGGGCTTTAGATGTAACCCAAGGCGTCCTCGATGCGGCCCAGTTCGGGGCCGGTCGTGGCGTTGCCGGTGACGTAGCCGTAGGAGTTGGCCACGAGGCCGGAGCCGACCAGCGGGCCGCCGTAGTTGACGGTGCCGATGTCGGCGTAGACGCCGAAGAGGTCCTCGAGGAAGTCGAGTTTCTCGTCGGTCGTCTTCGGGTGACAGAGCACGCCGTCGCCGGTGACGACGGCGGCGGTGCCGACCGTCCGAACGTCGGCAATCATCCCGCGTTCGACGGGCACGTCGAGGGCGTCCTCGACGGCCTGAACCGCCTTCCGCGAGAGGTCGGGATGGACGTACGCGCCCTCGTCGTTGGCGAGGACGACGTTGCCGGCGGCGTTGATGCGGCCGGGGAGTTCGACGACCGGGAGGTCGGTCACCTCGGCGATGCGGTCGCGTTCGCGGTCGCGAATGCGCTCGGTGACCAGCAGGCCGTTCTCGTTGCCCGCGACGAGGGCGCCGACGGTTCCGGAGCCGGCGATGGTCGTCTCGACGCTCGGCACCTCGAGTTCGTCCTCGAAATCCGAGAGTAGTGACTCATCGATGTCGGGCCGAACGAGCAGCACGTCGTCGGTGGCCCGCGCGAAGACGCCGACGTAGTCGGAACCGGAAAGCGCCGCCCGGAGCACGTTATGCGGTCTCTGCTTCGACGACCGCCTCGCCCTCTTCTTCGAAGCGGGCGGCCCGGACGCGGAGTTTCTTCGGCGGCTTCGAACGGCCGCGGGACCAGACTTCCTCGTTGATCGAGGGGTCCAGTCGGACGGCGTCCTCGTCGACGTTGAAGTGCTGTGCGAGGTGCGAGCGAACGAGGTTCATGGCCTTGTCGGCGCGCTGGCCCTTCGATTCCGCGAGGACGTCGCGGAGCGGGACCGTCATGACGCGCTCGTCGAATTCGGCGCTCATTCGTCCGTGTCACTCCGCCGCCAGTTGCGGCGCTTGTGGTTGCGAAGCGTGTCACGGTCCGTCTTCATGATGACCCACGCGGGCACGCGGCTGTTCTGGTTCTCCAGTTTCGCCAGCCGCTTCTTCTTGGCCTTCGATTTCTTACCCATAGTGGACGAGTCTTCCCTCGCTGTGTTTAAATTCTTGTTCCTTTGGGTCCCGTGGGCCGCTGGTTACGCGGGCGTGCGACCGGCCTACAGCGGGAACCGCTCGACCGTCTCGTAGTCGGGCCCCTCGTCGGTCAGCGTACTCTTTTTCAGCCGTAGCTCCTCGACGCGGACGGTGCCGACTTCGGGGTCGGTCTCCTCGACGAGTCGCTGGACCTCCTCCTTGGCGGCGGCGTGGTCCATCCGCCCGAGGGTGACGTGTGGCGTGAAGTCGTGGCGTTCCTCGTCGTAGCCGAGCGCGGTCGTCTCGAATTCGAGGCGCTCGTGGAGTTCGGTAAGGGGTTCGCTGCCCTGCGAGACGCCGAGCCAGATGACGCTGATGTAATCCAGCGACGGAAAGACGCCCAGTCCCTCGAACGTGGCATCGAAGGCGTCGGTCTCGGCTCCGTCGACGGCGGCCTCGATGGCCGCGGTGAGTTCGGCGAGGTCGTGGTCGCCCTCGCCGAGGAACTTCATCGTGACGTGGGCCTGCTCGGGGTCGGTCGGGTTAATGCCGGGCAACTCCCGGAACGGCGCCTGCACCCGGTCGACCTCCGGGCTGAGGTCGCCGATATCGACGCTGACGAACAGTCGCATGTCCGTCCGTTGGGCCGCTGCGTTCTTAAACGCCGGTTCCGCTCGGCTGCTCCCTTTTGAACGAGCCTTCGTTCCGGGGTGTAACATCTATGTGGCTGCCGCCGTATTAGCTACCGAGCCATGAATATCGATAGCACACGACACCTGCAACTCGACCGGGAGAGCCGCGGGACGCGCTACTATCGCAACGCCGTCGAACGCCACTGGGACCCCTTCGACATCGACCTCGACACCGACCGCGAGCGCCTCATCTCGTATCTGGAAGACGCCGACCGGACCGAGGCCAGGCTGGATTCGATGCGGATGGGCGTCGCCCGCTTCGGCGCGGGCGAGCAGGCGGTCACCGAGGACCTCGCGCCGCTGGCGACGGCGCTGGAGGACCTCGACGACCAGATGTTCCTCACGACCCAGATATACGAGGAGGCCAAACACACCGACCACTTCGACCGCTACTGGCGGCAGGTCATCCACCCCGTCGAGGAGGCCCTCGGCTTCGAACCCTCCTCGCCGACCGACGACAAGTGGTTCAACGACGCCTACCACGACCTCTTCGAGCGCAACGAGGAGGCGACCCACCGCCTGCTGGAGGCCCCGACGCCGGAGAACTTCGCGCGGGCGTACTGTCATTACCACCTCGTCATCGAGGGCATCCTCGCCCAGACGGGCTACTACGGGATGCAGCAGTCCTACGCGAAGGACACCCACACCGACCTGCCGCATCTGCCGGGCCTCTACGAGGGCTTTACCAAGATTCGGCAGGACGAGGGTCGCCACGTCGGCTTCGGGATGGCGAAACTGAAGGAACTCATCACCGAGGAGGATGTCGACCCACACCTGCTGGACGAGACGGTCAACGACCTCCTTCCCTATATCAACAAGATCGCCGCCAACCCCGACGAGCAGTACGTCGAGAACGTCGGCCCGCAACCGGCCGAACTCCAGCAGTTCGCCACCGAGAAACACGTCGAGCGGATGGAGCAGATCAAGGACGCCGCCGAGGACGTGCCGGACCTCGAATCGCTGACCGAACTGGAGGGCGTCGGCGACTGATACGGGTCTCGTAACGACGCCTCGGTCATCGCCGACTCGTCGTGGCGATGACCGGTGCGGGCGACACCAGCCCGTACGATACGTCCGTCGGCTGATTTTTTGTGGTTGCTGACGGTTTCGGTCGTGTCCCGCAAACTCAAGTTCCCGCCCTTTGACCACACCAGTAATGGACGACTCCGACGGGACGGAACTGACCGACGTGGGCTCGGAGGACATCCGCCAAGAGGAACTGGACGAGTCGGTTCGGGAAGCCATCGAGCGCTCGAAGCTCGGTGCCCCCGCGGTCGGTGAGGCCGTCAGGGACCGCTTTTCGGCCGACGAGGTGTTCCAGCGGGTCATCGCGGCTGCCGACGAGGAGGTCACCTCCGGCGGCCGGGAGCTCCTCTTCAGCGGCATCGCCGCCGGCTTCGCCATCAGTATCACGTTCCTGCTGTATGCATCGATGTCCGCCGCAAGCGACAGCCCCCTCGTCGGTGCGATGCTCTATCCCCTCGGCTTCATCTACATCATCATCGGCGGCTACCAACTCTACACCGAGAACACGCTGCCGCCCGTCGCGCTGACCATCGAACGGCTCGCCAGCCTCCCGACGCTACTGCGACATTGGGGTATCGTCCTGGCCGGGAACTTCCTCGGCGGGGCGGCCGGTGCCGTCGTCCTCACCTACGGCGGGGTCTTCGAGCCTGCGGCCGCCGAGGAGGCCCTCTACATCGCCCGCAAGGGCGCCTTCGAGACCGCGTGGTGGTCGCTGTTCTTCAAGGCGCTTTTCGCCGGACTCATCGTCGCCGGCGTCGTCTGGGTCAGTTTCGCCTCCCGCGACACCATCTCCCGGATGGTCGTCGTCTACCTCGCGTTCCTCGCGATTCCGCTCGGCAACCTCTTCCACGTCGTCGTCTCCTTTACCGAAGCGCTCTATCTGATGTTCCACGGCGAGTTGGCCTTCGTCCCCGGCATGGCGGGGTTCGTACTCCCCGTCCTGTTGGGCAACACCATCGGGGGCATCGTGCTCGTCACCGTCGTCAACTACTTCCAGACGAGCGAGCAGCGGCTCGAATCCGCTCGTTTCGAGGGCATCGAGCGTCGGCTCTCGCCCCGGGAATGGCTGTTCGGCCGACTGGTCGGCCGCTCGTACGTCCCCATCCTCGACCCCTCGGAGACCGGCCTCAGCGAGGACGCCGGCTACCGAATCATGGTGCCCATCTCGAACCCGCGGACCGAAGCCCGGACCGTCGAACTCGCCTGTACAATCGCCAGCGACCACGAAGACGCCGTGGTTCACGCCGTCCACGTCGTGCAGGCACCCGAACGGATGTCGCTGGGTAGCCGGCAGCGCCAGCGCATCACGGCCGCCTCCGAAAAGCAACTCGAATCCCTCCACGACACCGCGGCCGACTACGACATCCGCTTCGAGACGTCGACGACCGTCACGCACCGCTCCTTCGAGGAGGTCTTCAACGTCGCCCGCCGGACCGAACCGGACCTCGTGTTGATGGGCTGGACCCACGGCCGCCTCTGGAGTGCCGCCCGCGCCGAGCGGCCGCTGGCGGAGTTGACCAACCGCCTGCCCTGCGATTTCCTCGTCGTCAAGGACCGCGGACTGGACGTCTCGAAGTTCCTGCTGCCGACCGCGGGCGGTCCCGACTCCGATTTGAGCGCCGAGGTCGCTCGCGCCCTCCAGTCGGTCATGGATATCGAGGTGACCATCCTCCACGTCGTCGACGGCCCCGAACACGTCGATGCCGGCGAGCGGTACATCCGCGAGTGGGCCGTCGACCGGGACCTCGCCGACGCCGAGATAGTCATCGACGACTCCGGCAACGTGGAGGCGGCCATCAAGCGGGAGGCGAACGACCACACCGTCGTCGCGCTCGGGGCGACCGAGGAGGGACTGCTCTCACGACTCGTCACCGAGACGCTCCACCTCGACGTCGTCGACGAGGTCGACTGCTCGATTATGCTCTCCGAACGGCCCTCCGAGCGGTCCATCCTCGAACGCCTGTTCGGCAGCGGCCACCGCGAACGCCCCGGAACCGAACGCTCCTGACCGCCGCATCGGAAATCCGGGTTTAAAAGTACTCCCGTCGCCCACCGTCGAATGTGTCCAACGAGGAGCGACTGGTCGGCGGGTACACGGGCCGGATGCTGGCGGTGCTGGCGCTGACGTGGGCCACCCTGCAGTTGGCTCGCTTCGCGGTTCCGCCGCTGCTGCCGGAGGTCCGTGCGGACCTCTCGATGTCGTTGACCGAGGCCGGTATCGCCCTGACGGTGCTGCAGGGCGTCTACGCCGTCTTCCAGTATCCCAGCGGCCGCCTCTCCGATAGCTGGAGCCGGGCGACCCTACTTGCGCCCTCGTTTCTCGTCCTCGCGGTCGGCTGTCTCCTCATGGGCGGCGCGCGCGGCTTCCTGTTCTTCGTCGCCGGGACGGCCGTCTTCGGCCTCGGGAAGGGGCTCTATGCCATCCCCTCGCGGGCGATGCTGTCGGACCTGTTCGTCGAGCGCCGCGGCCGCGCGCTGGGCGTCTTCAGCGCGGGGACCGACCTCGGCGGCGTCCTGGCCTCCATCGCTGCCGTCGTCGCCATCGCCTACGCGACGTGGCGGGTCGTCTTCCTCCCCGTCGCCGTCCTGCTCGTCGCGCTGTTGGCCCTCTTCGTCGTCTGGAACCGCGAGCCCTACGTCGCCCACGAGGCGGACCTCGAAATCCTCTCGACCGCGCGGCGCCTGCTGGCGACGCCGCGGCAGCGCTGGACCATCGTCGCCTTCGTCTGTTTTTACTTCATGGTCAACGGCGTGTTGAACTTCCTGCCGGAGTACCTCCGGGAGACGAAGGAGTTCTCGCCGGAACTGGCCAGCGCCACCTACGCCCTGCTTTTCGTCTTCGGCCTGTTCGTCAAGCCGGTCTCCGGCAGCCTGAGCGACCGCTTCCCGCGACATACCGTCGCCGTCGTCGGGATGGTGCTGGCCGCCGCCGCGCTGGCGCTGCTGGTCGCCGTCGGGTCAGTCGTCGGCGTCGCCGCCGCCATCGTCCTCTTTGCCTTCGGTTACAAGGCCCAGTTCCCGGTCATCGACGCCATCCTGCTGGACGCCGCACCCGACGAGAAGACCGGCGCGGACCTCGGGGCCGCACGGACCCTCTTTTTGGGTATCGGGAGCCTCGGCCCCACGTTCGTCGGCGTCGTCGCAGAGGCGATGAACTTCACCGTCGCCTTCGCCGGTCTCGCGGGGACGCTCGTCGTCGCCGCGGCGATTCTGCTGTGGCTGGGGGAAGAATAGCTCGCCTCGTGGGTGACCCTACGCCAGCAGGCGCTCGACGTGGTCCTCGTAGCCGTCCGGAACCGCCTCGGCCAACCGGTCGATGTCCGTCTCGCCGTCGTGGTTGACCAGATACGAGCGGCCGCGAACGTCCCCGTAGACGCCCTGAAAGTCGTAGACGAATCCGAGTATCGTCGTCCCGTCGGGTACCTCCTCGTTTTCCCGGAGGTAGGCCACCTGCCGGTCGACGTTGTACTCCACCAGTTGGTCGACGAGGTTGACGTCGCGGTCGGTCCGCACGCGGGCGTCGTCGAGGCCGTCCTCGATGACCGCGCGGAGCCAACTGACCCGCTGTTTGATGCCGGGCGGCAACTCGCCTTTCGTCTCGCCGTGGACGTCCTCCAGCGTGGCGGTGATGGCGCCACAGCCGGTGTGACCGACGACGGCGGCGGTGTCCGTCCCCGTATACCGGAGCGGATAGAGGACGTCGCCGTTGACGACCCGCTCGTTGCCGACGGCGTCCCACGTCTGGTTGCCGATGTTGGCGACCGAGAAGAGCCACCCCGGTTCGTCGACGTCCCACATGCCCTCCTGCGAGACCCGCGAGTCCGAACAGCAGACCGAGACCATCGCGGGCGACTGGGAGTCCTCGACCGCCGAGAAGTGGTGCTCGGGGAGCGATTCGACGTGCCGCCGGTTCCGTGCTAACAGTTCAGCGAGGGTGGTTCGTGGCATGGTCGCCGTTGTCGGGGTCGCTCCTCGTTCCTCTCAGGAGCCGAGAGTAGCCGTCGCCCTACTCCGAGTGCCGACTGAACCATACAGAGCCGAAGTACCTTATATTTTCGAGGAATAGCAGGGGGTATGCCGGACTACGAACTCGATGACGTCGACCGGGAAATCCTCTATGCGCTCCAGGAAGACGCCCGAAACCTGTCGTCTGGGGAGATCGCTGAACGGACGGATGCCTCGTCGAGTACGGTCCGCAAACGCATCCAGCGACTGGAATCCGAAGGGGTCATCAAGGGATACAGCGCCGATGTCGATTACCAGAAATCGGGCTACCCGCTCCGGATGCTCCTGTTCTGTACGGCGCCCATCCCGGAGCGGGGAGAACTCATCGAGGAGATCCTCGACATCCCTGGCGTCGTCTCGGTCCAGGAACTGGTCACCGGCGAGGAGAACCTGCTGGTCACGGTCGTCGGCGAGACGGACAGCGACATCACGCCCGTCGCACAGGAACTTCTGGAGATGGGGATAACCGTCGCCGACGAGGTGCTGGTCCGGAGCCACGAGACGACGCCGTTCGACGACCTCTCCGCTGACCCGGTCGACGAGTAGCTTCGGCGACGTATCGAACAGTTTGTTCCACAAATCGGCGAATATCACCGAACTGTTCGAAACAGGTGGGTTTATGGTCCGGTCTCTCTCAACACTGAACCGAGTACCGATTTCCAGCCATGTTACGCAGGGCTCCGGTCGGGCGGTCCGGCGACGATGGCCGTGTCGGCGCGGCTCTCGGTTCCACCCCGATTACGCGCACGTACGGGAGACGACGCGCTTCTCCCGCCGACATCTGACCAATTCGTTCAAAAATAATTATAGATAGAACGAATTGGTCGTATCGTAGGATATATTAATCAGTTTGTTCTTTACTGGGGTAGAACCAGCCACTCCGTTCGCACGCCGACGGCGCGTCGGGAATCGGGCTGGACGGAAGACGAATTAGAAGGATGACCGAACAATCGCACTCGAACGACGCCGTACAACTCCCCGAAACGCCCTCGCAGACGTCGGTCGTGCCGCGAGCGTCGACGTGGGGGGTCTGGGCGCTCTTCGTCGCCTGTCTGGGAATCCTCTCCCTTTCGGTGTGGCGCGGCTACGAATGGGCCGTTCCGGGCTACGTCGTCATCGATGGCCTGACGATGCTCATGTGGGTCGTCATCTCGTTTTTCAGCGGCATCGTCCACTCCTACTCCCGCCGCTACATGGCCGGCGACAGCCACATCGAGGGCTTCTTCGGGCGAGTCCTCTTCTTCACGCTCGCCGTCATGGTCATGACGGCGGCCGACCACGCCCTGCTTTTCGTCGCGGCGTGGCTGGCGATGGGGCTGACGATGGCCTCGCTCATCGGCCACGTCCGCGGCTGGGAGCAGGCGCAGGCCGCCGCCTCGATGGCCCGCCGGTACTTCCTCGTCAGTAGCGGGCTGGTCGCCGTCGGTCTGACGACGCTCGTCTGGACGGCGGGGACGACCTCGCTCACCGGGATTCTCGGGCAGGCCGACAGCCTCCCACCCCGGCTCACGTTGCTCGCCGTCGCGGCGCTGGCCCTCGCGGCGATATGCCAGTCGGCGCTGTTCCCGTTCCACAACTGGCTGCTCTCGTCGATGACGGCCCCCACGCCCGCATCGGCGCTGATGCACGCGGGCTTCGTCAACGCGGGCGGAATCCTGCTGACCCGCTTTGCCCCGCTGTTCGCCGAGGACCTCGCGGTCATGTCGGCCATCGTGGTCGTCGGCGCCGTCAGCGCCCTGCTGGGACAGGCCCTGTTGCTCGTCCAACCCGACATCAAGCGCAAACTCGGCGCCTCGACGGTCGCCCAGATGGGCTTTATGATACTGCAATGCGGCCTCGGCTTCTTCGCCGCGGCCATCACGCACCTCATCCTGCACGGCTTTTATAAGGCGTATCTGTTCCTCTCCTCGGGCGCGACCGTCGAAGGGACCGCTCCGACCGACTCGACACGTGCCAGCCTCGGCCTCTTGGGCCTCGGCGTCAGCCTCCTCACGGCTGTCGGCGGCGGCGTCCTCTTTACGACGCTCACCGGAAAGGGCCTGAAACTCGATTCCAGCGTCGTCCTGACGCTCGTGGTCGTCCTGACGACGCTGCATGCCGCGCGGGACATCCTCCGCCGGTCGAAACTGTCGCCGCCGCTGCGGTTGGTCAGCGTCCCACTCGTCGTCATGGCGGCCATCGGGGTCTACAGCGTGATGTTCAACAGCATCTCCGCGCTGCTGTCGAGCGTGCCGATGACGACCGCCCCGACCGAACTCACGGTCGTCCACGGCGCGGTCGCTGCCGTCTTCGCCGCCGCGTATCTGGCGACCGAACTCGGCTGGCACCGCTCCAGCAGACGGCTCTACGTGGCGCTGCTGAACCTCTCGCAGCCGAATCCGGATACCGTTCTCACCCGCAAGGAGGACTACAATGACGCATAACACGACCCTCGATGAGAGCATCGACCGCGCAGCCGACTCCGTCGGTTCCCTCTGGCCGCTCCACTCCTTCGTCACGGCCAACCCGCTTTCCGGGCTCGAAGACCGGCCGTTCCATCGGGCTGTCAGCGAAGCCGAACGCCGCCTCGGCGGCCGGGGCTACCCGCGCGCCTCCGTCTTCGAGCGGGCCTGGGAGGACGGCCGCATCGACCCCGAGATACTGGCCGCCGAACTGGACGCCCACGGCATCGACGAGACGCCCGAGGCGCTGCTGACGGAGATGGCCGAGGCCGACGCGGAGAGCGATTCTGCCTCCGAGACGGACCCCGAGACGGATGCGGTCGACCGAATCCTCTCGAAGTGGCTCTCGGTCTTCCTCGACCAGGGCAACGCCGAGTGGGCGATGCCGGACCGTGAGGCGGGCTTCTATGCGGCGTGGCGGGCGGTCGCGCCGTACGACGACGAGATTCCCGGCTGTGACGCCCCGTCGGACCTCCCCGACACGCCCGAGGCCGCGCTGGAGGCGGTCCTCTCCGACTACTCGCAGGACCGCTGGGTTCCGATTTTCGAGCATCACCTCGCCGCGCTGCCCGGCTGGACCGGCTTCATCAAACAGCGCGCCGACGGCGATTGCGACGCCGACCCGTGGCAGTCGACCTACCCCATCTCGTTGACCGAGTACCTCGCGGTGCGGCTGACGGTGGCCGACCTGCTGGATGCGCCCATCGAACCGGACGGCGACGACGGCGACGCGGCTTCTGAAGACGACGTGCCGCTTCCCGAACTCTGGCTGCGCGCGTGGGAGAAGAGCCACCGCGACCGGCTCGTGGAGGTGGCGTCCCCGGACGAGACGCCCGCCGACGGCGCGGACGCCCGCCCGGCCGCCCAACTGGTGTTCTGCATCGATACCCGCTCGGAGATAATCCGCCGCCACATCGAGGCCACCGGCCCCTACGAGACCCACGGCTACGCGGGCTTTTTCGGCGTTCCGATGCGCTATCAGGGCTACGACGACGACACCACCATCGACGCCTGCCCGCCCATCGTCGACCCCCAACATTACGTCACCGACCGTCCGGCCCCCGACGAAGCCGACAGCCGTGACGCCCACGACCAGTGGTCGCGGCTGGTGGCGGCCGGCCGCAAACACCTCAAGACGCTCAAGAGCAACGTCGCGGCCGCCTTCACGTTCGTCGAGGGCGCGGGGACCACCTACGGTGCGGCCATGGCGACGCGGACGCTACTGCCCGCCGCAGTGTACGACGGACTGACGGCCGTCGACAGCGCCGTTCCCGGCACGCCCGAGTTCGCCGCGCCGACGCTGGACCGACAGTCCGAACACGAACACGACCACGGTGACCTCCCGCAGGGGATGACGCTGGAGGAGAAGGTCACCTACGCGCAGAACGCCTTCGAGTTGATGGGCTGGGAGGCGTTCGCCCGCCTCGTCGTCTTCGCAGGTCATGCCAGCCACACGACGAACAACCCGTTCGATTCGAGTCTGGACTGTGGGGCCTGCGCCGGCAACCCCGGTGGCCCGAACGCCCGCGTGCTCGCGGAAATCTGCAACGACGAGGCCGTCAAAGACGAACTCCGCGACCGCGGCATCGACATCCCCGACGATACCGTCTTCCTCGCGGCCGAACACAACACGACCACCGACGAGATAACGCTGTTCGACGGCGAGGCCCCCGAGAGCCACGCGGACGACATCGAGCGTCTGCGCGAGGACCTCGAAACCGCGCGGGCGGGCGCGACGGCCGAACGGGCCGATTCGATGGGCGCCGACACGGACGACGGCGTCCGCGAGACCCAGCGCCGTGCGGCCGACTGGGCCGAGACCCGCCCCGAATGGGGGCTGGCCGGCAACGCCTCCTTCGTTATCGGTCCCCGCGAGTTGACCGACGGCGAGGACCTCGACGGCCGCGCGTTCCTCCACTCCTACGACTGGACGACCGACCCCGACGGCGAGGCCCTCGAAGCCATCATGACGGGGCCGCTCGTGGTCACCCAGTGGATTAACAACCAGTACTACTTCGCGACGGTCGACAACGCCGTCTACGGCAGCGGCTCGAAGGTGACCCAGAACCCCGTCGGCAACGTCGGCGTCTATCAGGGCAACGGCGGCGACCTGATGACCGGTCTCCCGCTGCAGTCGCTGTACGCCGACGCCGACCGGCCGTATCACCAGCCGCTGCGCCTGACGGCGGTCATCCACGCGCCGGTCGAACGGGTGAACGAGGTTCTCCGCGAGCACGAACAACTCCGGCAACTGCTCGACAACGGCTGGATACAGCTGACGGTGCTGGACCCCGAGCAGGACAACGCGCCCGTCCACTACGAGGAGGACCTCGAGTGGGAGCCATCGCAGCTCGAGCCGGCGCCCGTCGAGACGCCGGCCGTGGTCGCTGGCACGGCGGACTAGGGGGTCGTACGGCCGCCGCTCGATAGCTCTCTCCCCCCTCGGCGGCGAGGCCGGCAGGTGGCCGCTGTCCGGCGGCCCGAGGGCAAGATTGAGGCTTCGGCGTCGCCAAGGGCCGTCGATGGTCGAGTGGTCAGAGGTCGGGGACGGCCTCCGCGAGACGCGGCGCTACCTCCTCGCCCACCACGAGCCCTCGGAGTGGTACCGGTGTTACGCGCCGACGGTGTTCGGCCGGCGAATCCACGTCTGCGCGCGATGTGCCGGCATCTATCCGGGTATCGCCGCCGGCCTCGCGGCGTACGCCGTCGGCCCGGCGTGGCTTGTCGACATCGCGTTCGTGGCGCTGTTTCCCGCGCCGGCGCTCGTCGACTGGCTCCTGACGGCGCTGACCGAGCGGCGCGGCTACAATCCGGTTCGGACGGCCACCGGGGCGCTGCTCGGCTACGGGTACGGGCTCGGCCTCGCCCTGTTCTTCCTCGGCGGCGACCTCCGGGTTCCGTTACTCGGAGTCCTCTACGGGGTTCTCGCGGGCGCGTTGCTGGCAATCGAGCGGTCCCGGTGAGCGCCGACCGCCGTATGCCGGGGCCGATAGGGTGGTGTTCAGATAAGGATGAAGAGTGAGGCGGTGCGTTTTCTGAGTGATCTATGCCCGAAAACGACCGCCTCAACGGATGTTTGGACGAGATTGAGTTAGGTTTTGTGGAGCGAGAAGCGACACCGCG